>VGTI01000002.1 GCA_016874735.1 Deltaproteobacteria bacterium | reverse complement strand
GTAAGTGATTTTTGTCCAGTCATCACGGCGCATCGGCGGATTTCACGAATAAGGTCAAAAGTTTCCGTGGATACACTGCGTACATGCCCACGTCCCTGGCAGTGTCCGCATGGAGTCATCAAACGGCGTTCAAGTGATTCGGCAGTCCGTTTACGAGTCATCTGAACCAAGCCTAGCTCGCTAATCCTAAGGACGTTGGTTCGTGCTTTGTCGCTTTTGAGTTCATCTTGAAGAGCGTTATAAACTGTCTCGCGATCCTCAGGGCGCTCCATGTCAATAAAGTCGATGACAATGATGCCGCCGATATTCCTGATGCGTAATTGGGAAACTATTTTTTTGACGGCCTCGAGATTTGTTTTGAGAATAGTCTCGTGCGCGTTACCTTTGCCAACATATTTACCGGTATTTATGTCGAATGCGGTCAATGCTTCTGTTTGATCAATAACTAGGTACCCACCCGAAGGCAGATCTATTTTTGAGCTAAGTGCTCGACTGATATCCAGCTCGATACCGTAGACATCAAAAATTGGTTTTTCGTCCGTGTATAGTTCTAGCCTTTTGGCTGCACCAGGTATGGTTGCTGTTAAAAATTTCTTGAGCTCTTCGTAAGCAAGTGGATCATCAACTACTATGCGGTCGATATCATCAGCGTATAAATCGCGCGTGGTCTTTAGGGCTATATCTAGGTCTTGATAGAGCAAGGCTGGCGCATCTAAACGGCGTTTTTTGCTATCGACTTGTCGCCATGTTTTTAAGAGAAACTTAAGATCTTTCTCTAGATGTGAAGTGTCGATATTTGCGGCGGCAGTTCTGACGATCACGCCAATGTCATCTGGTTTAAATGCTTTTACAAGGTCTGTGAGTCGCTGTCTTAGGTCGACATCCTCAATCCGTCTGGAGATCCCAATATGTGTAAAGTCTGGCATAATGACCAGGAATCTCCCCGGTAGAGATAGGAACATAGTGACGCGAGCGCCTTTGGTCCCCAGCGGTTCCTTGGCAACCTGCACCAGAACTTGCTGACCCTCGCGGAGTAGTTTCTCAATAGGCTTGCGTTGGCGATTGGTGCGTTCGCGTAGTTCATCGGGATTAAGGTCCTCAAGCCCCTGCGGGACTATATCCAGACGTTGCTCAGAGAGCATTTCGGGGTCCAAGACATCACCGCCATAGAGGAAGGCCGTGCGTTCGGTGCCTATGTCGACAAATGCCGCTTGCATCCCAGGCAGTACTCGCATCACCGTCCCGAGGTATATGTTGCCTACTATGCCTCTTTCGCGTCGACGCTCGATGAAGATCTCAGCAATGCGGTCTTTTTCAAGAAGAGCAATACGAGTTTCGGAGCTATTAGCATTTATAATTAATTGTCGGTCTGTCATGACCTATCCATCATCTGCTGGCGCCATGTGGCAATAATTAAATCTGCCGCACCGGTGAGCTTATGAGTTGCATCAAGCATAATCTGACGGCGGAGCTTGCCATTTTGCTCGAGGTTTTGCCACCAATCACTGAACTCACGGCCGGTTTTGACTACGGTCGCTAGCTTAGCATCTACTAAATGGATCGCTTCCTGACTGTTCTTATAGAATGGGCCAAATGCAATGGCAAGGCCGTGACTAGCGGGCTCTAGTACGTTATGCACCTGGTGATGCAATGCCCCCCCAATAAGCGCTGCGTCCGCGGTACCATAAATCTCCGCTAGCATCCCCATTTTGTCCACTATAATGAAATTGGTTGGTTGGGTTAATCGGTCCATGGAGCCATATCTGACTGGACGAAATCCCTGATTTTCGATCTTGGTGCTAATCATGTCGATGTTACTAATCGTGAGTTGATGAGGCACGATTATGACCTGCCAACTGCTTAGAAGCTCTTTGCGAGCACTGATCGCGCTGATAAGTAGCTCTATTTCGTCGATGTAGGCACTGCCAAGAATCAGTCGATGCTGTGTCCCTTGAGGTGTCAAATGCTGTAATGTATCACGCAGGTTCGCCACCAAGTCAGGGCGGGCGCGAGCACGCTCCACAACTCGGTCATATTTGGTGTCTGACGTAACGGTGATCATGCTTTTGGGCAGTCCACACGTCACTGTGAAGTAGTCATAGTCGGATTTACTGACGGCAAAGATGTGATCGAACTCTTGGAGGAGTCTGCGCCTGACGAGTCCCCAAAGTAGGGAGTTTTTTTCTCCCTGGCTGAGGCTTGCATCAACTAGATAGAGGCGACCGAAACGGCGTGCGATAGACAGGAAGCCGGGCCATAATTCGTGGCGGATGACACATGTAAGCGTTGGCAACAGTGCTGAAAAAAGCCAACCCCATTGCCAGATAGAGTCCGAGAGCGGCATTAGCATACAAGGGATGCTCTCCCCGCGTGCTTTGACGTAATCGAGCCCTGACTGAGAAAAGAAGATAACCTGTACATAGGTGTCTTTACTTGCCTGAAGGCGGGAAATGATTGGGAGTGCCTGCTCAAATTCCCCCGCAGAACTACAAAAGAACACGGCACAGTCGCGATACTGCGCGCGGGTCATAGCGAGATCTCGAGCTATACGGGAAACGTCGGGACGGCCTTTGATTTGCCCGGCTATTTTTGGAGAGAAAAAAGCCAAGATTTTAGTGATTGGGCGCAAAATGCTAAACGCCAAAGAGTAAAGCGCTAGTAACAACGTCATGAGTTAAGATACCCACGATCTTCGGGAGGTGTGGTCCCTTGGCGTTTGAAATAAGCTGTGCCTGTATTCACTGCAGCGTTGGGCTTTACTGCCAAAAGTCGTAGAAGATGCTCGGCGACTGGAGCAAGTGGCAAGGATGCGAAACATAATTTGTCACCAAAGCGACAACTTACTTTGCCGTGCTTGGAGCAAGGTCTACAACCGATAGGGCTCGAAAAAGCGCGGCTGCCAGGCATTCTAGGAGCAAAACCAAAAGCCTCCACCGTCGGTCCAAATAACACTGCCGCCGGGGTATCAACAGCTTCTGCAATATGACTGAGCGACGAATCATTACTGAGTAGGCATCGAGCTTCACTCAGGGCGACGGCCGACTCCCAAAGAGAGAGCTTTCCAGCTAGGTTTAAAACCGGTCCATCCCATGCTAATCCGTCGAGTATTTGTCTAGCAAATTGGCGGTCCTTGTTGTCGCCTAAAAAGATCAGGCCTAACGGTGATGCCTTCATGCCATCGCTAAGGCGCGCACGACTCCGCACAGTATCAAGGACACCGATCAAGCTTTCGAGTGGGGCCTGCTTGGTGGCATGAGCGGCACCGGGAGCAACTGCGAGCCAGCTGCCAAAGCGAAGCTCCTTGCGCCATGGTGGATCAAAACCCGTCGGAATCGGCAATCGAGGTCGACAATTCAGATTATCCAGCCCATTGCGCAGTTCGAGCGGAAGCTGGAACCGCAATGCCTTTCGGAGCGTATCGGCCATCATATTGAACTGAAAGGTGGCGGCCAGTTGGGCCCTTTCCGGTAGCGGTCGTCGCCGTCCCCGGACGCGTGCTTCGAATAATAATCTGTTACGGGCTAATTGAGCCTTGTCTGCGACAAAATAAGGCACTCTGTGCAGAGTTTTCAGGTTTCTGGCCAGCCATTGGGAACGCAGATTGTTCTGCAGGTCGATAAAAAGATGAGTGGACTGAAGCTCGGAAACGACGCGCCCTAGTTCAGGCAATCCCGCCCCTTTGTCGATAGTGACAGTCCGTAAATCTGGCCAACTCTTGGCGAGAAGTTCAAGTGCCGCACCCCTACCTATCCAGGTGATCTGCATCGGTATCGAAAGTTGAGCCAGCAAATCCAGGCAGGCACTTGCGAGCACCACGTCCCCTAGGCTCGAGGCTCGGTAAATTGCGATGCGTAACTCTGGATTGTTGGCAGACGGCGTCAACATAGCTCCCTCCTGAGGACTATACAGGATGAAGTGGGGGTTGGGAAAGATACTCAAAGTCATAATCTTATCATGTGGGACCCATAGGTTGACGTATTTCATTTCCGATTTTTTACGGAACTGCAAAATACCGCCTTAGTTGCCTTTAACGTCCACTAAGCATAGACTTGACATATATCTTTGGTCATTTAGCCGATAACGTATAAAGAGCAGTGAGTTATGAGTAAGCTCGATGAAGATCCATCATTGGCCGGGCGGCAGCGCCAGCTCAATATTATTTATTTCATTGATAGCTCCAAGACCCACACTCTTACGATGTCGCTGAATCAGTTTAGGTGGGTACTAGGGTTCTTTCTCACCCTAATTATTTGGTCAGTAGCAAGTATTGCCATTGTTTTTGGGCTACAAAGTGAAAAAACGAGTCTCGAGCAACGGCTGCAAGTGGCTCTCAGTACAGTTTTTGATTACGAGACCAGAGTCGATAACGTCTTTGAAATAGCCTATCCACCGCAACCGAAATCGGCTACGCCTCCTACCGACATTGCCTCCGATCAGAAAAAAACTGCATCAAGTCCCAGTAATCAGCTGGCATTGGCGGATAAAGATAAGACCCCTAAACAACCATCGGTAACGGGCACAAGCGAGTTGGACCAGAAGCCGGCTGTCTTGAGTCAGGCGGAGCAGGCAGGCCCGAGCGTGGATGAGGACGAGGAGGCGATCGTCGCGATAGGACGTCCGAACCTGTTGACCCATCCGAATTCCCTCGAGTTGAAATTTGATCTTACCACACGTCCCGGTGTCGATTTTGTCGAGGGCTATATTTTCGCAGTGGCCGAGTTTACATCCGATCAAGGAGAAAAGCTTTTTATCGGGGCTCCCAAGGACATTGCCGTCTCGGATAAGGGTGTACCTACTCAGCCACTTAAGGCCACATCCTTCGCCATCAAGCGGTTTAAGCAAAAGGGTCTCAAGTTTCCCCTGATCCCAAATAAGACTGGAACCTTTACGAAAGTCCATATTGCTGTCATCGGTACGCAGGGGCAGGCTATCTCATCCTACGATCTGCCGGTCAAGCTTCACATAGGCAAGCAAGGGTGGGACAAAAGTCCTAGAACCGGTGGAGCTGCTAAATCAGGTTGATTACTATGAGTCAGCTGCACTGGTGTACTTTTTGTTTTGTATTGACATGGGGACTCTCGAGCGGCTGCGTCACCTCGGTGCGGTCTGACGGAGGCTTTGCAGCGCAGCGGGTTCAAGCTGCTACCGTGTTACCAAAAAGTAAGATTATCAATGCCCGCGGTGATGTTCCCACCGATATTGTAGTCGCCCCTTATGTAGTTATGACCAGTCGTGTGGCACGGCCCAGGGCTGAGATGCGCGTTGGTCCTGGGTCGCATTTTGAGTTACTCGATGTTTTTTTGCAGCGCGACACGGAGGTCGTGATATTGAGCCAGCATGGGGTGTGGCGCAAAATTTTACCAATTCATGATGGTCCGGTAGCCTGGGTTCACAGCCAAGCACTCTCTCGTGCTAAGCTAAACACTCATTCCATTCATCTGCGAAGTCAGAGGTTGCCAGTCGTTCAGGTCGTTCATGATACGGACAAGGTGTGGCTATATGGACAGAATGCCCTGGCCGCTGCCCAGGTATCGCGTGGGACTATGTTCCGGACTCTAAGGTTGACCGATCACGGTGCTCTTGTTTGGCTCGCGGAAACTAACTCGGTGGTTTGGTTGTCGCGAAAGGACGTTCTATGAAGAGAGGACTATTTTTTCTAAGTGTCGTCGCTTCAAGTTGTGCCCCCAGTCTGGCAGGGCGCTTGGATAGCCATGGTCAAATCTTAGGCCCAGATGCCAAAGTTAACATAACGCCACTCGCCGCTACTACCTCAGGGCAGCGAGTCGGTTCCATCATTATATCCGTGAAACCCGATGGCACTTTCGCGACTGAAGAGCAACTACCGGTAGGGGACTGTTTGGTAGAAGCGCTGGTGCCAGGCTTCGCAGTGGCATCAACGCACGTCAATCTCGACGGCTCGAGTAAAAAAATCGACCTGGATCTCAGGCCATTACCTCGGACCTCATTGAGAGCTAGCCAGGTTCAGAGAACAATCGAAGATGGACGGGGCGCCGGTGGTGCCAATCTTGCCCCGCCCAGCCTGTAAATTAATGGAGGTCGCGCATGGTAAGGCAAGTCACTATCTGGCTGCTGGTTGCTCTGAGCCTTTGCTGTAAGCCTAAGGAGACTACGGTTCGGTTTCTTGTAGATGCGCGGACCAATCAAGGTGAACCTGTACATGCAGCTCAGGTGATCGTAGATGGAAAAATCATTGGCCAAACTACGAATGACGGAGCATTCCGGGGCGAGCTGAAGCTGCCAGTGGCAGCCACTAAGAAGCTCGAAATTAAAAAAGATAGTGATACGCATTACTTTGCGCCATACACGCAAACATTCGATGTGAGTAGTGTTACGCCCCAGGAAGTTACCGTGGCAGCTGTGCTTTATTTTGTGCCAAAGCCAAGCCCTGAGTCTGCCAAGACACTTGCAGGACCACCAATCACGGCAGCAGGCTCTGTTGAAGAGGGCATGCAGGATGTGACAACCGATAGCGACGCGGAGAGGCAGTCTGAGTCCCACGTGGATCAGCCAAGAGAGCCGGAACTTACGCAACAAAATTTACCTTCAATCGCGACAAATATCGGAGATGAAACGCCCAAAGAAGGCATAGAAAACCAAGGTGTGGCTAAGACTTCGCTTGGTGAAGAAAAATCCAGGCTGGATGGCGTTGTCACTGAGGCGCCTCATTTGGTTACCATACATGTCGTTTCCGGCACAAATCCGCTTGCTGGCGTTGAAGTCGCTGTTGGTGAGGAAGGTGCGAGTCAACTGAAATCCGGGTGTACGACCAACCAACGTGGACGTTGTGTCATTAGATTCGCAAAAAAACCCAGTGGCGAGTTAAATTTGGTGGCCACGAAAAATGGATTTAAAACTGGCGTACTAAAAATCACCAGTAACCTTCGTGATAAAGTTAGAATTCAGCTTGAGCAGGGACGAACCCTAGATGTGTATGCCGTTACTGAGTCATACGGTCACGTTTATGGTTTGGAGGATGTCGAAGTACATGTGCGCGGCAAGTTGGTGGGGAATACGGATCGCTTTGGACGGCTTTCTTACGTTTTTAAAGGCAAAGGTGAGGAGCTGGTGCCTGTGGGTCTCAAGCCGGAGTCATATATTCCTGAGCAATTTGAAACTGATTTCGTTGCCTCTGATCAGATGACCCTGGTTAAATATTTTGCACCGCTAGAACCGCCGGCGGCACGGATTTCTTTGCTCAATCTCGTCGTCTCAGGTGGTGCCAATCGAAGGGACCTCAGCAAGCGATTGACTGAGATCAACCGTCTTTTGGATACATCTGTGCGTAAACATATATTTGGTTCCATGGCATTCAAAGAGGTTCCTCTAGAGCAGATTGAGCAGAGAGCGAAAAAGATAGGCACTGATATCCGAACTGTCGCCAAACGTGGGTGGAAGAACACAGACCTTAACGCCATGATGGATGCCGTCATTCAGCCCAACCTGATGATTGGGCCAAAACCGGTACTGGAATTAATGGTGATAAATAGCGATGGCAAAACGATCGCTGCAGCGAAAGAGGAAATAGTTAGTATCGATGACCTAAATGCAGTGGATAAAAATATAGCGAAAATGGCAGAACGCATTGATCGGGTTTTTCCGTTTGAAGGTGCAGTTCTCAAAAGGGATGGTGATCGTGTCGTCATCAACCTTGGTCGCACGCAGGGCTTTGGTATAAAACCAGGTGATCAATTCGATCTCTACGGCACGCAGGCTGAAAAGTTGGGTCGAAGGCAAAGTTTTGGTCGCATCGGGACTTTGACAGTCCGCTCCGTACAAGACGACTCCGCTATTTGTGGTATCAATCAAGTCCTACCTCGAGCCACGGTCGGACGGGGAGATCTCGTTAAACTGCGAGGTCGCAAAAACAGTGAGGATCGCACCGCAGAGATACGCGTATTTGAGGGTCGAGGTAACACGGCTCATGCGGTCTCCCAGGCCAATGTTTATTTAAATGATGAGTGGATTGGATCGACAGATGCTGAGGGTCGGTTAGTGTTACCACAAACTGGCAGTGGTGAACTTAAAATCGTAAAGATCGGCTTCAGTGAGCATCATGGGGTCTTGTCCGCAAATGGCAAAAATAGTTCAAACATCGTCATGCAAAGGCTAAGCGCCATACTTAAAGTTGACTCTAAGCCGAGCAAGGCCACGGTCAAAATTGATGGAAATGTAGTTGGGGTGACACCGCTTGTAACACCAATCACAGTGCATAGTGGATTTATCAAACTGGAGCTTGAAGGGGTGCCGGGCTACAGAGGCTATAAAACCGTTCTGGAGCTTGATCAAGGTGCACTTGAGTTAGTAGGAGAGGAGTCAATAGTACTTGACCCAGACTTGAGATCGATAGCTCTAGATTTACTAAAAAGCGGAAAACCCGAGGAAGCAATAGATCGTCTCAATCAAGTAAAGCCAGATCATACTGATTACTTAATGGCCAGGCATGAGATCGGTGAAATTTATTTGAATCAACTAGACCAGCCGGCTAAAGCGGCGGCAGCATTTGGCCAAGTAACCGCAAGCGAGGCCGTTAAACAATTCAACGATAAACGATTTGTACCATCCCACATCAATGAGGGGATCGCTTTGTTTGCAACTGGCGAGAAATTAGCCCTGGAAAATCCGGAAGCCGCTAGGGCTCATTACCAAAAAGCACTTGAAGTCCTGGATCGTGTCATGCCGTTCCTACGTTTTGTAGCAGCGAAGGACTACCCCCAAGCCGTTCATAACGTCGATTACCACCGAGCCCTTTCCCGCCATCGTTTGTGGACGGTAACGCAGGATCCTAAGCTACTCGTGGAAACTGTTCGCGGTTGGCGTAATTACTTAGAGGGTAGTGCGCGGACCATTCCGGTGAATGATGATGCAAAGGCGTTTATCGGTAATGCAGAGGTGTTCCTCAAACAAGCGTCAGCCCAACTCGGTGGCGCGCGTGGCACTATGAGGCAATAATCGGTGCTGAGGTTCAAGGTAAAAGTTTCGAGGATATGGTGTCGCGGTTTTTTGGGCGCCATCACTGCGAATCTTGTCCTGAGTGCTTGTCATTTTAAGCTTGGTGAAAGTCGCGTCACGGAGCCCGACGCTGGTGTACCGCTAGAGGGTTTTGTTGCGCGTGACGGTGATTATTTTCCGCGATTTATTGGAGAATTTTTTGCCGGTTCTAGGACATTTGCAAGAGTTTATCCAAAGCTAGGCGATGCCCGGCAAGGTGTAGTTTTAATTGAGGTGAAGCAGCTAAATGCCGCGGAAAATAAGTTCAACGAAGCCAATTTGAGCTGGTCAGCCGATGGTGTGTACCTGGGTTACGAGATTCTCATCGATGGTTTTCGCAAAATTATGCTGAAGGATCTGATAGGAAACTACTCTCGAGAATTACAGATCATTCCCAAGGGTTCACAAGATTTTCTGGATGGGATGGTCCCTCGATCGGTGCAGTCCTACAATGCTGGTTTGAGATGGTCCTCTGACTCCACTCGATTTGCCTTCATGTCAAATGGTGGTGTTGGTGAATACAGCATCTATATAGGTGCCGTAGGTGCGAGCGAGGAGTCCGTGGGTCGAAGTAAGAGTAAGGACGGTTATGCCACGTGGAGCCCACGACGAAATGAAATAGCTTTCGTTAGTGCACGATCAGGTCGCGGTGATATCTACCTAATGAATCTATCGGAAAGGGTGCTAAGTCGCCTATCTGACAGTGACAGTGTCGATATTTTCCCAGAGTGGTTTCCATCGGGCGATGCTCTAATATACTCCTCGGGTGATGCGCTGCGGCACAATCTAAATGTTGTTCGCAGGCATGGTGAGACTTGGCAGCGGCCATTCCCGTTAACTGAGGCAGGCGCGGATCATCTGCGGCCTACCGTGTCGCCCGATGGACGACTAGTTGCTTTTTATGTTCATGAGGGTTCACAAGTGGATACTCAGGATGGACGTTGGGATATTGCAGTAGTCCCCTATAAGGAGGGGCGCACCTATACTCTGAGAGAACTGAAAGGAATGTTGGTCGCTGAAGACGTGGTGATCGACCTTAATACTGGTCCGGCTTGGTCTCCAGACAGCCGAAAGGTGTTCTATGTGAAGCACGACATATCTGTCGCAAATCCGATTTATGCTTATGATATTTCCAGCGGTAAAAGTTATTTATTTAACACGAATACCCGCATGAATCGAGATCTTCTCATTTCAAGGCTTGGCATACTAAGTTTCAGAGCTCAGGTTGGCGCTTGGGATCGAGTATTCCTGGCTCTTACCAACCAAGGGGCACAGATTCAGCAACCAATATTGACTAATGCGCCAATTCGTTATCTTCATAATTTATAGTTAGGGGCAGTCATGAGATTCGTGCTGTTTGCAAAGCAAATTTTGATGATAGCTTGTGGTGTGGTCATGGCTTCACCGGGTGTAGTTGCCGCGGCGATAGAGACCCTAAGTTATGGCGAAACCACGAGATTAGAGGGTCTAGATCCCTACACAGCACCTGAGGCAGCAGGCCAAAGACTTGGGGATCTCTTATTTGACTCCCTGGTTGAACTTGGCCCAGGAGAATCGTATGTGCCGTCCCTAGCCAAGAGTTGGAAGATCATAGAGGGTGGGACAGCAATCAGCTTAACCCTTCGCGATGACGTTTATTGGCACGATCAGTTAGACAAGCCAGAGCCGAACGCCAAATTTGGCTCAGAAGATGTGGGGAACACGGTTAGATTAATCACAAACGCAAGCAGCGAAATTCCGAACAAAGAGCGCTTTCTCGCTCTCAAAAGTGTTGAAAAAGTCGGCCCTTATCAGATTATCGTCAGGCTAAACCGAGCTATGACGGATCCTCTTCGTTTATTGACCTTTAAGATCCTGCCAGCACACATTCTAGGCAGCACACCATTTTTGAGCAGGACAAGTGAATTTGCGCGACGTCCTATCGGTACCGGGCCTTACGGTTTTGTAAAAGCGACGAGCAATGGCGAGGTGATGTTGTCAGCTAACCCGCGCTACTTTAAGGGACGGTCTCAAATACCCCAAATCATCATGAAGGCCTATGCTGACCAGAACGTTATGGCACAGTCACTCATGTTTAATTCTTTAGATCTGGTTACTTACGTCAGCCCGAGGGATTTGGGCGAACTATTGGGTGATAATAAACTTGTGGTACTACCCTATGATGCGCTGTCGTTTTCATTTTTTGCCATGAATACGCAGCGCGGTATTTTGAAAGACAAACGTGTGCGTCTCGCCTTAAGCCAGGCAATAAATCGCCAAGAGATGATCGATGCGTTTTTTCAAGGGAGGGGGCGCCTTATTTCTGGTCCCCTACCCCCAACCTCATGGGCCTATAATTTGGACGTTAAACCGGTGAATTTCGATGTTTCCAGAGCACGTGCCATGCTGCAGTCAGCCGGCCTTCGGTATAAAGACAACAAGTTATTTACGCCCTCTGGTGAGCCTGTAACTCTCACTTTTGCTGTGCCTCTTGCGGGTGAGAGTGAAATGATCAAGCGCGTGGTCGTGGCATTTCAAGGATATCTTGAGGCCGTCGGTGTGAAGCTTGAGCTCAAATTCATGGACTGGTTAGTGTGGAAAACAAAGGTTATGGGTCAGCATGATTATGATGTGACTATTGCCTCCTGGTCCTTTGACGATGCAAGTAACATAACGAGTCTGTTTCATAGTTCTAGCGCAAAGCCGTGGGGTAACAATTTTGTCATGTTTAAGAACCCAGAGGTTGATGGCCTACTAACTGAAGCTGATGCCACCAACGACTCCGACTTAAAACGAGCTATTTATCATAAATTGCATGCGCTGCTAGCAGAGGAGGCTCCTTACGCTTATTTGTGGACGCTTCAGCATCATGCGGCACATCAGCAGCGACTCAGCGGTGTCCAGGTTGAGCCGTTCGCATTCTTTAAGTACGTATTGGCTTGGCGTATGGAGCCCCCGTATGTCCAAAATTGAAACAGCCGCGCCTGCCGCGACAGTTGACGACAAAAAAGACAATCGCTCTCGCGTGGCTGAGATGCTGCAAGGCCCACGCAAAAAGCGGAAGAGTTATGTGTTTTTTGCGCTGAGTAAAGACCTCTCCACTGAGCTTGGCGGACAGTTTGAAGGGCTCATTAAATCCGGATTTAAGCAGTTAGGAGTTAGTCGCCCACAGACGGCCGAAGAGCTCAAGAGAGGGTTTGCCAGACAGATTAGCCTGATGGTTTACGATGATGATTTTTTACCGCCGGAAGAGGGATTGGCCCTATTGAAGTCTATGAAGATGCGAGTCAATGAAGCATCAACGCCGATACTTTTCTTGACCCGTGACCCAACAAAACTGATAGAAAACTATGCCAAAGTCCTAGCTCCATTTCAGGAAAATGATGATTATCTTGACTACCGTAAGATGACGAATGCCGAGATCTTCAACCGCGTTCGTGTAGCGGTAACATCAGGTAATAAGAGACGTAGTCGTCGTTACCGTACAAATATCGATCTATCATACTCATTGCTCGGAAGTGACAAGGAGCATCAAGCAAAGATTTTTGATCTGAGTATGCACGGTGCGATGATTAGAGATGAGAGCGGTCGAATTTTTCATGATGCTGAGCAACTTAGGCTGAGTATTCCGCTAGGTAGAATGGCAGAACTTGCTGACGGTGAGTACTTCAAATTGTCGGGTCGGGTCCGGCGTACCCTCATGATCGGTAAAGAAGCTGGCATTAGCTTTGAGCATTTGACCGAGGAAAAAAGTCTGATGCTTGCGCGTATCATTACGAGTTTTGCGAATGCTCAGAATATGCGTCGCCCCCCCACATTGAAGATTGGCTGAAGCCATGCGTGGAAGTGAATCAGCAGTTAATTTATCCGAGCTCTGCCGTTTAGCGATAAGAGCCGGTCAAGCAGCGATGCAATGGTACAAACGGGATAACATTACCGTTACCTCGAAGCAGGACTTCTCGCCTGTAACAGCTGCGGATTTGGCCGCGCACAAGGTGCTTATAGACGGTTTGCCCCATTTACTCCCCGGGGTGCCGGTAGTTTCAGAAGAGGGAGATACTGACTCGAGGCAAAAAATACTGACAGTCATGACCGAGGATACGTACTGGCTTGTTGATCCTTTGGACGGTACGAGAGATTTTCTGGCGCAGACTGACGACTTCACAGTCAACATTGCCCTGATGGTCGAAGGCGTACCCAAAGTTGGATGTGTGGTAGCTCCGGCACGATCACAAGCCTACGTAGCAGACTTAGGGCTTGGAGCTTTTCAAGTAAGCGGTGATGGCCAAAATTTACAGACTATCAGGGTGCGGAAGGCAGATCCGTCTCAATTGGTTTTTCTCGTGAGCAGATCTCACCTCCATGGTGAGGATGGGCTCATCCAAGGTTCTCACCAAAACGCACAGATCCGTCGTGTTGGAAGCGCTCTAAAGTATGCACTCATTGCAGCCGGCCACGCGGATATCTCGGTCCGCAATTCACCAACGAGCCTATGGGACACTGCCGCAGCTCAGTGCTTGCTTGAGGCCGCTGGTGGGATGATGCTGCAATTTGACGGTTCACCAATGACATACCGAACTGGGCGATTGATAAATCCACCATTTATCGCCGTCGGAGATCTGTCCATTGATTGGCGTAAAGTCGCTGCTCTGTTTACGGATCGCTGAGTTCTGTTTGATCGACGCCCTGCGCAATAACCGCCTTCAGATAACGGATCACAGTCTGCGCCTGCGCCGTCTGATTCCAGGTTGGATCCATATAGGGCATATCGCCACTTTCGATTGACTGCAGAATGATAGCAGCATCCCGGTTAACCTGTAGCGGGGTATTGAGCTGTATGCCACCGCGGTGGTGACCATCCTGGTGACAGCGGCCACATGCTGTTTTTAAAATTCTGTGCACTGTGGGAAACGGAGGGGCTGAGGTTTCGGTCGCCTCATCGTCTGTATTTGCCAGGCCTTGAGATGAGAGGCAGACAAGACTGATAGCCATGAGCAGCACTCGCGAAAAAATACTTAAGGTTCCAAGATTGCTAATCATAATCATTCTCCACGGTGCATAAGTTCTTCCATGACTTGAACAATTTGCTGGTGGTAGCTCTCGAGGCTTTTCTCACGTTTCTTCTCGTCGTCGCTCCATTTGGGAGGAAACAAAGGTTCGCTGCAGTAGTGAGTCAATTTCACCGGCCGCGGTATGGGCGTGAGACCTAAGCCTTTAGCTAAGAATACCGGAATTTTGTAGGTCTTGTAAAACCACGCAGTGAGGTGCGATGGGTATACCTCATAAACGTCGTCGGCTTTAGGGCATGCAGCGAGCACGATGGGGGTTTGGGTCTTCATTGCTAAGCGACAGAAACCTACTCGATGATCCCAATTAATCTTGTACTTGTCTCGCGATGGTCGTAATGCCTCACGCATACCGCCTGGAGCGACAGTAATCACTTCTCCAGCCATCAGGAGATTCTCGGCAGCTTCCTGACTACCCTGTACGGCACCAAAGTAGTTTGATGCAATGGGTCCAACTACTGGGACTTTAAAAAACAGCCGATCCACTAACGGCCGTGGTAGAACGCCACGTTCTGTGTACATGGCGGTCATAAGTAAAGTTATGTCGTAAGTCGCTAGACTATGGTTGACCGCAACAATGGCACTGCGATTATTAGGTATGTTCTCAATACCGATCACCTTGTGTTGGTGATAAAGGCGCGCAGTTTCCATCGCTTGCGTCATGATTTTCAAAAAGGTTTCATGCTGTTTTGCAGGATTCAAATGCCGATCCTTCCTGAAAAAGTGCACTGTCCTGGTCCCGCCAATAGCACTGAATCACCGCTGGAGGACTCTTTTACGTAAAGTCGTCCACCGGGCATGTCTACAACCACCCAGTGCTCTCTCGCAATGAGACCCGTGTCTAGGGCTAGGGCTGCAACAGCGCAGGCTCCGCTGCCACAGGCCATGGTTTCGCCCGCTCCGCGTTCCCATACAAAGACCTGATACCCTTCTTCAGAAACCTCCTGACCAAGTTCTAGAGCTGCACGCGCATGGTCTTTTGGCGTAAGGGCGATCGGTTTGGCAATGTGCACATTGACACCGTCCCAGGGGTAACCGTCCTGTAACGCAGGTCCAAGCTTTAACATGAGTTCTCGCGTAGCCAGGTCAGTATTGATAACGATGTGAGGGTTGCCGATCTCGCAGACCCCCATGTCGCTATGCAAATCAGGAGTTTTCGTATCAGCGCCTAGTTTTTTTACGGCAGCGACAGCCACCTGATGCCAGGAAACTTCATGGTTCAACAGTGCAGATCCCATTTCGACAATCACCAAAGGCTGCGCTACGCGTCCGGGGGCAAAGCGGCAGCTCAGCTGCTCGCCCTCGACTAAAAAATTCACCAACTCTGGCAACTCTTTGGGGTTACCTAGCTCCTCATGACGTTTGCGAACGCTGAGGGCGGCACAGCGCAGACCGTTGCCGCAATTTTTTGCTATAGAACCGTCGCTATTGATGATTGTCAGACCATAAGGTGTCCAATCTTTAGGATTTTTGGTCCTGAGGACAAGCACGCCGTCGGCGCCGATACCTGTATGACGGTGACAAATAGCTTGGGCCTGGCGTTTAATGCTGTCGAGTACGACGTCACCATCGACATCACTCATCCACAGAACGACAAAGTCGTTCATGCATCCGTGCCATTTTTCAAAATTTAGATACACGATTTACCTCTAAGGTTCATCAACCAGGCGGTATCCACGTCCACGGACGCTGACGAGAAATTGCGGTTTGCTGGGCTCAGTCTCTAGGTAGCGCCTCAATCGTACGATGAAGTTGTCGACAGTGCGTGTTTCAATATCTCCCTTCATACCCCAAACTGTATCCAAAAGGTGCTGGCGCGACAGTACCCGACGTGGATTTTGCATGAACTCCTTAAGCACGTCGGCCTCTAGTGCCGTCAGCGTATGTTGTCCTGTTGGGGTTTGCAGACGTAGCAGTTCCGTATCGAGGCGAAAAGGTCCACAACTTAGAATCTTGTCCTCATCGCCGGACGCCAGAGAGGTTTGAAAATAACCTGATCTTTTAACCATGCGCTTCACCCTCAGGAGAAACTCCTTCAGATGAAACGGCTTGGTGATATAGTCATCGGCACCCGCTTCAAATCCTCGTAATCGATCTTCCTCTTTACCCAGAGCAGTCAGCATGAGGATGTGCGTCTGATCGTCCGTTTGACGGATGATTTCAGCGACTTCGAAACCATTAAACTCAGGTATCATGACATCAAGAATGACTAAGTCAAAGGGACCGTCGTGGCGGAACTTTTCAATGGCAATCTTGCCGTCAACAGCAGGCACAACCTCATAACCTTCAACCTGCAAATTAAACTGTAGGTTAAAGGCTAAGTTGGGCTCATCTTCGACTAGAAGTATTCTTTTCTTGGCCTCGCTCATTGCTGCTCCGTGGATGCTCTTTTTGCTCGCTATTCTTTTTGTTCAGTCGGTAATGAGACGTAAAAGGTAGATCCCGTCCCGCCTCCAGCGCTCTCTGCCCATACTCGTCCGCCGAGGACGCGGACTGCCGATTTAACGATATAAAGCCCTAAACCTGTGCCTGGGATCGCCTTCTTAACTGCAGCTTCGCCGCGGCGGAACAGCTTGAATAGCCGTTTCATATCTTTCTTGTCCAGTCCAATGCCCTGATCTTGAACGTACATAAAGACATCTCGGCCTCTTTGATCAAAGCCAATTTTTATCGGTGACTGACGCGGAGAGTACTTAATCGAGTTCTCAACTAAATTATTCAGGATCAAGCTAAGAGCCATCCTGGACGCCCGCAAGGTAAGTCTGGGAGGACAGTCGATCGAAAGGCGCGTTCTTAAGTCTGGGTCCATATAAGACAACTTATCGACGATTTTGTTTATTAAGTCGTCCATCGGCACGACAGAAGAAGCATCGTCAAAACTTAAAATACCGCGGTCTAAGCGTCCAGCCACGAGTATTTGATCGATCAACCGTCGTAGGCGGTCGATATCTGAGTAGATCATATCGGCAATACGCGTGCGGGTCGGTGGGTCCAATTGGTGGGTCATCATGGTTTCGAATGCTAGCTGTAGACTCGCCAATGGAGACTTTAGTTCATGGGTAACACTAGAAACAAAGGTACGTTGTTGGCGCGCAGCAGAGCTCTGTCTTTGGCCGGCGACAAAGAGGAGTATGGTTCCGACCAGTAGCACACCGAGCAAGATACACCCGACCACTAGGATGGCGACGGTGATCTCAGTGCTAAAGTATTCCTGACCAAAGCGGCGTGCCAATGCCCCAATTTCGGCGCGCTCGGTGACAAACCAAATCACCCAAATGAGAGTGATTGCTAGCCAAACGACTTGTAGTGATACAAAAATCGTGATTGGGTGCGTGACCCAACTAAGTCGCCGTATAAGTCGAGACCATCGTAGCATTATCTATGCGCCACATCATTTAGCTCTTGGCGGCTAATTTTTCCCAAGTTGCTCTGTCAACAAATGCTGGTTTTACCAACCAAGCACCACCGTCGACTACTAAGATTTCACCCGTAATGTAAGATGCCGCACCTGAGGCGAGAAATACGGCGGCGTGAGCTATGTCCTCAATAGTGCCTAGCCGACGCAGAGGCACTTCGCTCGCAATCTTTTTATCGGCGCCCATGGGAGCGAGGCGGCGCATGCCCTCGGTATCACCGATGGCCCCCGGAGCTATCGTGCATACGCGGATACCATATTCGCCCCATTCGCAGGCCAGATTTTTGGCTAAAGCATCAATGCCAGCTTTGGCAGCCATCACGTGGGACTGCATAATGGTGCCTTGGTAGTGCAAGGTAGCCGAGATGTTTAGGATGAGACTGTCGTTAGTGGCCTTGAGCTGGGTAAATGCCGCTCGCGACATATTGAATGTACCCAGGAGGTCGATATCAATGACGGTTTTAAACCCGTTGGAGCTCAACTTCTCGGTTGGGCATAGAAAATTACCAGCGGCCCCATTCAGTAGGATATCGAGTTTACCGTATTGCGCTGCGGTCGCAGCTACAGCTTTCTCGGCTTGACTAAAGTCACGGACATCACCAGCCACAAAAGAGGCCTCAATCCCCTGCTTGGCGAAGGCTACGCAAGCGTCCTTAAGGACCTCTTCGCGACGTCCCATGAGCATGAGTTTGGCCCCATGCTTGCCGAGGGAATGAGCTATTCCATGGCAAATGCCGGTGCCTCCACCGGTGATTAATGCAACTTTCCCGTTTAATATATCCTGACGAAACGGTGATTGGGGCATCTTTAATGGCTCCTGTCTTCTAGTGGTAGACGTAGAACTCAAAGTCATCCGTGCTGACCTCACGCTTAAGCCTGAGGGCAGCGTTAAGCAGGTGATTGGTGCCGTGGTTACCTGTAAGGAGGTATATCTCACGCACGCCAATACCCCGTAATACTTTGCGCAGCACTGATAGCAGCAGGGACATCTGGGGGTCGGTGCCTATCGCTTCCGGGGCTAGATAAATGCCGAGACGTGTCGGTGCCCAGGGGGTTAAAGTTGCATGCATGCTTGTTAGCCAGTTGTCGAGGTTCTGAGAGCCGCTATCAGGCACTGGCATGAGTACAAGCCCACGGGGGCGCTCACCGTCGGAGTCGAACAGCACGATGGGACCAGCTTCGCTGATACCCTCGGTTGCAGCCCTCTGCAATAAATCATCGGTGCCAATGTCTCTTAGGAGCACCAGGGGATTGTGGTTGCCTGGTTTGGTGATGCCAAACCAAAATTCGCATTCAGATTCACTGGCACTGCGGATGATGTGAGTCGTCACGCGGCGCCCTGGGTCAACGTCGACGGGTGGATTGTGCTCATTTCCGGCTTGGTCAGGTAAACCGAGGGCCGGACTTTTCGTGTCGGTGCCTTCGATCAAGGGATCACTCATGGCTCACTCCTACCAGATGTCCTCTGGTAAGATTATCCCACTGGCGTCGATTTGGCGATGCGATCGAGCAATCCGTTAACAAATCGGCCGGACTCAGCGGAGCCAAACTTCTTGGCGAGCTCGATGGCTTCGTTAAGCACCACGCGTTGAGGGGCTGCCGCCACTAGTAGCTCGAACGTAGCAAGCCGCAAGACATTGCGGTCGATCACAGACATACGCTCCAGCTTCCAGTTGGTAGACACTGATTGAATAAGGTTGTCGATTTCTGCAGTCCGCTCGAGGGTTCCTCGGGCTATTTCGCGCACCTCGGCAACGTGGCTTGCCGGAATCTGTTGATTGGCGATAAATCCCTGGAAGTGACTGTCCGAGAATAGATACAACTTCTCCATCTCAGACTGGTAAAGAAACTGTAGAGCGTATTCGCGCGACTTTGTTCTCGTATGTGTACTCACCGACGTGCAAGCTCCGCTAGACGACCCATGGTCTTGACCATACTGAGAGCCGATTGGGCGGCGTCAACACCCTTATTTCCGCCTTTGATCCCGGAACGAGTCAAAGCCTGCTCGACGGTGTCTGTGGTAATGACACCAAAGATAACCGGTACCCCCGTATCAATGCCGACGCGCTGCAGACCCGCGGCGGCTTGGCCGGCAACGAGGTCAAAATGCGGGGTGTCACCGCGTATGACTGCACCTAGACATATGATGGCCGCATAGGTCTTCGATCTGGCAGCCTGAGCAGCCACCGTCGCAAGCTCGAAAGCTCCTGGTACCCAAAGGATATCGACATGACTTTGGTCTATCCCAGCGTCCTGCAGGGTATCCTGAGCGCCACTCAGTAGTGATTTAGTGATGGTGTCATTAAAACGGCTAATAATGATTAAAAAGCGTGTGGCCATATTGTTGTCCTTATACGTTTTATTATGATTATGTCAGTTCAGACGGAATTTCGACAGTCCCAACCAGCTCCAGCCCAAAGCCGACCAGTCCCTTGAGCGGGGCGGCATGAGAACGATGCACACGCATCCGACGCACGCCGAGATTTCTTAGCAGCTGGGCGCCTATACCAAGTTGACGAGGATCCATGGGAGCGTGTTTCGCCCCTATCGCTGCGCCACTAATGGACTCTCTTGGTCGGGTCAAAATTTCAAAATCAGCGGCAAGGCTGGCCTGCGCGTCAGCCTGCGTCAGGTAGATCAGGACGGCGTGATCAGCATTGCGCAGCAGTTCCAGCGAGTAGTCTAAACGGAGGCGACTAGTACACATGCTGACGCCAAACACGTCCTGTAGCGGCCGCTGCCTGTGGACGCGAACCTCAGTCACATAATCGTCAAATTGCTCGCCCTTGATGATGGCCAGGTGAGTGAGGCCGTCAATATCACTCTTAAAGAGGACGCTTTGAAACTCACCGAAGGCGGTCGTGACTACGCCCTTTGCCACGGGCTGGATCATAGTTTCTAGGTGCAGACGATAGCTAATTAGGTCGGCGATCGTAACGATAGGCATGTCGTGACGCTTGGCAAAACCCTCAAGGTCGGGCATACGGGCCATAGTACCGTCATCATTCATGATCTCGCAGATGACCGCAGCGGGTGCTAACCCTGCCAGGCGCACCAGGTCTATCGACCCCTCAGTGTGTCCGGCACGTTGTAAAACCCCACCCCGACGGGCTTTGAGAGGGAAGATGTGTCCTGGGACTACCAGGTCTTCCGGCTTGGCCCCGGCAGAAGTAGCGACTTTGATCGTATGGGCACGATCAGCGGCGGAGATTCCAGTCGAGACCCCATCCCGAGCCTCAATGCTCACCGTGAATGCGGTTGACTTAGACGGGAGGCGTTTACTGCTGTCCTCCATCATCGGAAGCTGGAGCTGATCAACAGCCTCTTCCGTCAAGCTGAGACAAATCAAGCCTCGAGCCTCTTTGGTCATGAAGTTGATCTTAGCGGCGGATACGCTCGCAGCAGCAAAGACTAAATCACCCTCGTTCTCACGGTCTTCATCATCAACCATGATGACCATGCCGCCATTTTTGATGGCTTGGATTGCGAGGTTTACCCTAGAAGTGGCAACGTCCTGAGATGTCATAGAGCTAGCTCCGGTGGAACAGGTCGGGGATGCTAGCAAAGATTCATCACTAATGCACTGCTTTTTAGGTCTTAAAATTAATCGATGATTTTATATGGTTAGCGGACTCTTTGGGTGAGTCGTTCCACATACTTGCCAACCAAATCGACCTCAATATTGAGTCTTTGCCCCACGGCTAGGTGACGGAATGACGTGAGACTGACCGTGGTAGGGATGAGCATCACGGTGATTTCAGTGTGGTCGGTATGATCATCAACTGTGTTAACTGTTAAGCTGACACCGTCTAGGCAAATCGAGCCTTTGCAAATGACGTAGCGACTGAGGGCCTTGGATAGACTAGCCCTAAGCTCCCAGCCCTCCGGCTTTTTACCGACTGAGACTACTGCCCCAACGCCATCGACATGACCCGAGACCATGTGGCCACCAAGACGGTCACCCAACTGAAGGGCGCGCTCTAAATTGACTTCCGTACCTTCGCCTAAATCGCCGAGATTGGTTAGTTTTAGAGTTTCACTGCTGACGTCAAAAGCCAGCATCTGAAACTTGTTACTGGTAACCGTGAGGCAGCATCCATTGACGGATACGCTATCCCCTACATTAGTCTCGTAGCCCTTGCCAGCGTCTACAATCAGTTGGGTAATACCGCCCATCAGGCTCGCTGTGGCTGCTGCGGGTTGAGAGATCGAGAGTATTTTGCCCGTACGTTCCACCAGTCCAGTAAACATTAGTCTTTATCCAAGCTGTGGATCTCGCGCATGAACTCGCTGGGATCCTGAAAATCCTTATACACCGACGCAAAGCGCACATAAGCCACTTTGTCCATACCCTGTAGGTGCCCCATTATTAAGTCGCCAAGCTTTTGGCTCGGGACACTACGCTCTCCCGATTCTTGGATTTGCTTTTCAATGCGTGCAATCATCACGTCAATTTGGTCGTAACTGATAGGTCTTTTTTGACAAGCGATCTGAATCGAACGGAAGATTTTGTCGCGATTATATGGCTCAACGCGGCCATCTTTTTTTGCGACGGAAAAGGCAAAGCTCTCCTCGCGTTCGTAAGTCGTAAAGCGATAATTGCACGCCATACAACTGCGACGCCGTCGCAAACTGCGACCAGAATCCAAGATCCTACTTTCGAGCACCTTGGTGTCATCAAAGCCGCATTTTGGACATTTCACAGGTCACACTCCCCTGCCCCACTGACCACCCTAGACAGTCCAAACCGGGTAGAGCGGAAACTTACGTGCCAATGCTTCGACCTCGCGTCTTAGCACGGAAAGTTTGTGATCGTCACCGACGTGTTCAAAAGCCTGACGCGTCCAACGGGCTATTTGCGCCATCTCGGCCTGCCTGAGACCCCGGGTCGTCACGGCTGGTGTGCCAAGACGAACACCACTAGTGACGAATGGGCTTCTTTTCTCACCTGGAACCGTATTTTTATTGGCTGTTATCGCGATCTTGCCCAGAGCCTCTTCCAATTGTTTGCCGCTCACTGCGGTATCGCTCAGATTAATGAGGACCAGATGGTTATCGGTCCCGCCGGACACGAGTTTGAATCCGTGCTCCATTAAGCTCTCCGCCAAAGCGGCGGCATTACGTACCACATTTAGCTGGTAATCAAGAAACGTGGGTTGCAGGGCTTCCTGAAAGCAAACAGCCTTAGCTGCAATGATATGCTCGAGAGGGCCGCCCTGGGTGCCAGGGAATACGCCCTTATTGATTTCCTTGGTCAAGGCGTCGTCGTTCCATAGAATCACCCCACCGCGTGGACCGCGCAGCGTCTTGTGAGTTGTGGTCGTCACGACGTGGGCATGGGGGACAGGGCTTGGATGGAGTTTCGCTGCAACGAGGCCCGCAATGTGAGCCATGTCGACTACTAAATACGCACCAACCTCGTCGGCGATTTTCCTGAAAGCGGCAAAGTCTATGGTCCGCGGATAGGCGCTAGCACCTGCGACGATGATCTTAGGCTTGACCTCAAGAGCCTTAGCCCTAACCTCATCCATATCAATAAGGTCAGTGCCGGCTTGAAGCTGGTAAAAGTGTGATTCGTAGATCACGCCAGAGAAATTGACTTTGGACCCATGGGTGAGGTGCCCCCCGTGGGCTAGATCGAGTCCCAAGATCCGATCACCGGGCTTAGCCAACACCAAGAACACGGCAGCATTAGCTTGAGCGCCAGAGTGTGGCTGCACATTAGCGTACTTGGCTTCAAACAGCTTGGTAAGTCGCTCGATAGCGAGAGACTCCATGGCGTCTACAACCTCGCAGCCGCCGTAGTAACGCTTGCCTGGTAGGCCCTCGGCATACTTATTGGCGAGGACATTGCCCATACACGAGATGACCTCTGTCGAGGCGAAGTTTTCTGAGGCAATGAGCTCAAGGCCCTCCTGCTGCCTTTTTAACTCGGCTTCGATCAGCTGGAAGACCTGGGGGTCTTTATTTGCCAAAATTTGCCACGGCTTCTGCACGGTATCTCCCCCGCTACCCGCGCTCGCTCAGTGTCATTGTGATGTCACCTAGTCAGCGAACGCAGAGCTTTTTTTCAATTTCGCGAATTTTTTCTAGGCGAGCCTTATGCCTATTGCCCTCAAAAGGAGTATCCAACCAAAGGTTCACAAGTTCAGCGGCGCGATGATGGTTGAGTGCGCGCGCACCGAGACAGATGATATTGGCATCATTGTGGATACGGCTCATCTTGGCCGTGAACTCATCCCAAACCGACGCGGCCCGGACACCAGGGAACTTGTTTGCGGTGATACACATACCGATACCCGTACCGCAAATCAGTACCCCGTAGTCTAGCTTGCCTCCCGATACATCTGCCGCCAGGATGGCGGCATAGTCGGGGTAATCTACTGACTTTTCCGAATCGACGGCGACGCCATAATCGATCACATCGAGATTTTTCATTTTCACGAATTCAGCAATAAGCTGCTTCAGCTCCTTGCCGGCGTGATCCGATGCTATACCGATCTTGGTGGCCATGCGGTCGGATCCTTATGACTTAGGCGTCTTCGGCCTTTTTGATGAAGGAAACTGCGTCATCAACGGTACGGATATTTTCGGCCTCTTCGTCTGGGATGTCGACGCCAAAGGCCTCTTCCATCGCCATAACCAACTCGACGATATCGAGGGAGTCCGCACCAAGGTCTTCAATAAACTTGGCTTTGCCGACGACAGAGCTCTCTTCTACGCCAAGCTGATTGACGACAATTTGCTTTACTTTTTCTTCGACGGAAAGAGACATGAAGGCCCTCCAGATTGATGCCACGAAAAAGGTTATGATGGACGTAGCTGTCCTAAAAAACCAGACTCCTCAGTATTTTGCAAGAGCATTCCCATGCCAGACGAGGCTATGCTAGGTGTAGTTCAGACTCTAGGGCTTTGACTATGCAAGATTCACTTACATCCAATCTCCAACTCATCGCAGCTCCTTTTGTGCTGGCATCGGATGTCCACATCCAACATATGACGGATCTACGCGCACGGTTGCTACTCGACGCGCTGAGACGGTTGTCACCAGCAGTAGAGGTCGTCGTTTTAAACGGTGACATCTGTGATTTTTGCTTTGGCGGTAGTTCCTACTTCCGCCGCAAGTTTCGGCCCCTTGGAGCCGCCTTGGAGCAGTTAGTCAGCCGTGGCATCCGGGTCTACTTTGTCGAGGGTAATCATGAGTTTCATCTCGAGCGTATAGGCTGGGATGGTGTCCAGATTGTACAATCAAGAGACCTCACCGTTGCCCTAAAATCAGGCCATAAAATCAAGCTCATGCATGGGGACCTCCTGATCGACGAGCCGCTTTATCGGGTCTTCCGTGCAACGCTGAAGTCACAGCTCATCCGGCGCACCGCTGCCTTAGTACCGGGCGCTCTGCTGGACGCCTACGCATTACGTCACGCAAAGTTTTCACGAGCGCAAGATCAATACCGAGTACTTAACCATGAGCGGATACTCAGCGCATTTGCGGCGTGGCTGGCGCTTGATGAGGCCCATCATGGGATCATCGGGCACTTTCACGTGCCCTACGCAGAGAACCACCCCCAGACGGAGCGCATGATGGTTAGCGTCGACAGCTGGGACAAACCCAATCTACTTCTGTTCGCCGACGGCAAATTTAATCGCGTCCACCTGAACGAGCCTGGCGCGCCTTTTTCAGCGACGCCAGCGCAATCGCTTTTCACTTTGGCTTAGGTAACAGACATCCTGGCTTTTGGAGGTCAACAGCGATACCACTGCTGTCTAGGCAGCTGTGAAACCAGTAAACCTGCTCACCGTATCCAATACCCTTACGCACCACAATATTACCTGTGCGATCGACTTCGCAAGGGTTGTTGCGGGTACAACGGGCGCCGTTCTCGTTGATGGTGTTGTTGATGCCGACGATGGTACGGTCGCTACCAGCAATAATCGGGGCTCCTGAGGTGCCACCAATCACGGCGCAACCGTCAGCCGAATACCGAATGGCATCGCGGAAAATCCATCCGTCTTCGCGCAGTTCCGGGACGAAACCGTCGATTGTGCAGGAATAGGTACGCCGCCAGTAGCCGGATACGATGCTGATCGGGGTCCCCGTGACTGGCTTCTGGTCGGTGACGGTCAACGGGTCGATACCATACTGATCTTTTATCTCTTCGTAAGTCAGGTCGAGGAGGTAGAGAGCGACATCGGTGTCTGTCATCGTCGCGTAGAGCATAGTCTTTGCGTTCACCGTACCCAGTACGTTTCTGGCCGCGCGATCGAGCAGGTTGAAGGCGCGCCGCGACGGGATATTAACTAGAACTTCCCCAGGTTGGGGCAGTTGTCGCTCAACGCAGTGGCCGTTGGTTAGGACCAGAGCTGGGCTAGTTGGGTCGGTTTCACCAAACTGGACCAAGGCTCCAGAGCAATTGCTCAGTGCCACTGTCCCAAGAAAGTTTTGAGTATTTACTGAGACTTCACTATCCGTCGGCCCATCGCTTAGCATTTCATAAGCAGAGCTGTCCCGTAATGGGATCGCGAGGGCGGGTGCCGCTAGGCTACAGGGAAGGATTACCAATCCTAAAAATGACTTAGCAATTGTAACTAACTGCATACTTGACTCCGGGCAAAGGCCTTAGTGCCAGGGTTTCCCCATATCACAACCAGGCCCAAGTCCAGAGTGAAAAGCGACCAGGCACCGGCCAATGCTGCGGTGCCCAGCGCCAGGTGCTTAGAACGGAGTTACGTAAGTGAAGTCCCCAGTCGCGCTATCGTACTTACCTAGCGGCGCTTTATCGGAAACAGCACGTTTGGCGGCTTTGATAGCACTGCGCAGATCGGTGGACTTCGAACCCTGTGCAGCCGCAAGAGCACGATCATCGTTCAAGACGCCCTCAGAGTAGGAGCGACCCTTCAGAAAGTCTTTGCGATCGATAGTGCCCATCAGAATTTCACGGATTTCTGAAGCCTTAAGGTTTGGGTTGGCGTCTTTAATCAGGGCAGCTACTCGTGCCACTTCGGGCGCTGACATGCTGGTTCCGCTCATGGGCAGGTACATGTTTTGGCGCGGAACCGAAGACCTGGTACCTACACCTGGCGCAAAAAGATCGACGCGTGACGCACCGTAGTTGCTGAAGGGTGCAAGACCTACATTGCCGATGCTGGCGCCAACTGTAATGACGTTGTCTAGACGCACGCCAGCAGGGGCCTCCGGTAAGCGATCATTGTCCGAGCCGTCGTTGCCCGCGGCAAAGACAAACAGGATATCGGGGTACTTAGCTAGGACTTTTGCCTGCTGGTCGATCATCCGCTGCACAAAAAAGCTTGCATACTCGTCAACTAGTTCCGCCGAAGGTTCACTGCCAATCAGCGCAATGAGGATCGGAGTTACTAGTCCGCGAGCTTGCTCCATCCCGGTGCCAAACGAACCATTGGCAACACTGACACCATTAGCACTCAGGTAGGCGCCAATTTGCTCGAAGATTTTCGATTGCTGAATAGCGATGCCGTACATGCCGAGCTTAAAGACGAATTCCTGAATGAAGCCGACGTCCTTGCCTGCCGCCAGGGAGTGGCGCACGCGGTCTTTCAGGCGTTGAAACATGGTTTTGGTCGAGAGGATTTTGGCAGCGAGAATTTTTGCTTCGGGATTGTCACGAGCAACGATCCCAGCCACGTGGGTCCCGTGAGCATAACCAGCATAGGTTTGGATACTGTTTACGAAGTCAGCATCAGTTAGGCGCTCTTTCATCCACAGTTTTTCACCTTCTGTCGCGGTACCCTCAATCGCAGCAAGTTGCAGCTCAAGGAACTTTTCAATATCCGGACGATATTTTTCCTGGAGCGCATAATCGATGATCAGGGCATCGTTATCCGCGAAATTCCAACCATGGATATCATCAATTTTTCCATTGCCATCGTTGTCGGTTTTGTCCCCATCAGTCTCGGCCGTATTTGTCCACATTTTCTCTGCCAGAGCTTCATGCTCGTAGTCGACTCCGGAATCGATTACGGCTACGGTGGTGGCCTGCGCCGTCAGTGGAACCATTGCCCCAAATAAGATCGCGCACAAATTCGTTTTCACGATTCCGCTCCTCTCGCTTACTTAGTAAATTTGGCTAGATTTGTTTAGCTTCTGTTAAGCTATCCGGCCCGTCAGCGAGACTCAAGCGAAAGTTGACGCCGATTCTAGAATCTGTATTTAGCTAAGACTTGGATGTCGAAATTCCGAATCGACACATTCTGGCTGTTACCCATAGACCACGTGCCATTTCCCATGTCTATGCCAGCTCCCCAAGCTAGCACATGGGCTGGCCGGTATTGCGTGAAGGCAAGATTGATCTGCGTAGCAAAGGCAGATTGCACGCGCTGCCATTTGCCGCCAAGCCCTAGTCTACCAATGACTACCGGGATTAATGAGAACTCACCCTGCCAATCGTAGCGATCGCCCAAAAGGCTGCCGGGCAACTGGCCGTAAAGCGCAGCGAAGCCGCCGCTTGAGAACCAGTCGCCGCCACCGAATGATTCGCCGGAGACAGAGAGTCCATTGACAGTGGCTAAGCCACCGCCACGCCAGCCGTAGATGAAACCAGCGAGGATTGCGGGGAATTCAGCATCCCAATAAATACGCACAAGACCGCGATAACCACCAAATCGGCCGTTCGTGGTGCTTCCACTTAGCAATTGAGCGCCGAAGTCATTGCGGAGTCTAAACATGAGATTTCGCGTCACACTCGCGCCAATGTTATTTATGAGTAGCATGGGCATTTTGCTGCCGCTGCCTGTAATCCCACCTCCACTCATACGCCAGAGGCTAGGTCCGCCGTAGGCCTGGGCGTGTTCTACGAGACGATGGCTAGTGGCTTCTTTGGTGATGTCGTCCCATAGGTTAATGCCGGAATCCTCCCGGGATATATCCGTAGCCGTAGGGGCAGAGCCGCCCGGTTCGCCTGGAGTTGCTGGGGGGGCCTTACCAACAGGCAGGGACTCACCTATCACGACGTCAGAGGTGCTGCTGCCACTTTGATTTTCGGTTTCGTTATGCTGATCGGTTATCGCCGCTGGCCGCTCCGCTTCAACAACTTTTGCCACAGTCGGTTGCGGCATACCTGGCACGTAAATGGGTGAGACAATCACTGTGGACTGGCGTCCGGCGTCCTTGAGGCCTTGACTAGCTGCGAGGCGAGCGAATTTGACGCGCGAGCTCAGAGACTTAATTTTGGCGCCGTCGCCCACTTCTATGGCTTGGTCGTAGGTCTGGTTCAGAATTTTGGCCACGGAGGTAGTGGACTTCAGGTCCACGACTTGTGCCACGCCAGTGGGTTTTGAACTGAATTCTAGCCAGGTACCATTGGCGGGGTGAAGACTGCGGACCGAGGTGCGCACGAGCTCTACCCGATCACCCACTGCTATATTTTGCTCGGAGCCACCGGACAAAGTTATGTAATGACCTTGGATGGACGTGACTGAAACATCTATAGGCAGACGATTCACTAGGCGAAAAACTAAGCTTTCAAGCTTATCTGTGACCTCTGAGGATTTTGCCTCATTAAACCAATTTGTTTCGATGGTGTCACTTTCAAGGAGCTCAGAATGCATGTTGAGATCCACGAGGCGGACACTAAAAGTCGTTACATCATCGCGCACGGCAACAGTCAAACTAAGGAGAGCTTGAGCCTCATATTGGTCGCGCAGATCAGCGCGGCCTTTCTCCGTCTGCCACTCTTCAGCGATGAGGTCGTCTCCTAGAACGCGGAATCTGTGACTAGATCTGACAGCAGCGGGGAACTCCCGAGCAATCAACTCTTTGACTGGGAGACGGTGATAGGAGCCCTCCCACTGCACTGGGACGACTCCAACATTCTGAATGATAGGCAGCTTAACGGGGCTAACGGCTGCCCTTGCGACCGCTGCAAAAGACACGGCGACGAGAATGAGAGCGGCAAAGCGCACGTCAAATCTTTTCGATTTGGTGGTTTGATCCATCATACGAGATCCTTCTTTTAACCTCTTCGATCATGGTCTCGATGTGCACCGGTCGCTTCCATACTCGATGCAGATTCTTCAACGTTTCAAGAGTCGTGTCATGTTTTAGGTCGACACTCTCGTGACTATGCTGCAGCAGCAACTCGCCTCTATTGCGGAAATTACCGTCGACTACCTTGATAATCGGCTGGCCAAAATTCGTTAGCTGCTGAAGTAGCTTCTGCTTAATCTCACGGAAGTCCCGACTTGAGATTACATATTTATTGGAGCGCCTATCGTAATCATAGATGAACATCTTTGACTCGTGACAGAAATCCTCGTCCAAGAACTCGTCCAGAAATGTGATGTCATTATGGATGCGTCGGACTTCGAGGAGCTTCTGCTTACCTAGTCCGAGATTCTTGTTCCATTCCGCCCGCTTTTTTGGGTCGTCGCAGTGAAGGTAGTCGATACCGAACTGACCGCGATCCCAGCGTCGCTCGATGTGTCGTAGTAATTCGACGCCTAGTTTGTAGGGATTCAAACTGCCGGGATGAGATGCCACGACACCGGCAAAATGATCGCAGTAGTCGATAATTTCGCTTTCGTGCAAGGGAGCAATTTGCGTCATCATCTTGCTATGCCAGTAGGTGGCCCAACCTTCGTTGAGAATTTTTGTTTGGGCTTGTGGCGCAAAATAGTAAGACTCGTCTCTAATGATGCCTAAAACGCGCTTTTCCCAGCTAGTCATGGGCGCGTGATCAATTAGAAACTTGAGGACATCACGCTCGGGATTTTCCGGGAAACTTTTGACCCTTTGGGCCTCTTCAACCTGTTTGCGCCGCTGATGCTCAAGAAACTCGGCGGGATTGATATAGGTATCCATGTAGGGCTTGGCTTTGATCTTTGCGGGCGGCTTTGGCCGACCATACTCATCGGTATCGCTGCGTGGCTTTTGCGGTGACTTAAATGGCGCGTGGATGTCGATCAGGTTTTCGAGAGACAAACAGGTGTCGATAAATGATTCGACGTCATCTTGGCCAATATCATCAATAAATTTTCTGATCATAACGGCATGGTTGGCCATCTGATTCAGCATTTTGCGATTCGTCTTACTGAACCAGTAGTTGTTCTTAAAAAAATCGCAATGCCCGTAGACGTGCGCAATGACGGTCTTTTGGTATACGAGGTCGTTGGCGCGCAGTAGGTACGCGTAACAAGGATCGTTGTTGATGACCATCTCATAGATAATCGAGAGGCCATAGGTATAACTTTTCGATAGACGTTCGTATTCCATGCCCCAGCGCCAGTGGGGATAGCGCGTAGGGAACCCACCGTAGGCGGCTATTTCGTTAAGCTGCTTATAATCGACGAGCTCAAAGATCGTGTCGAAGAAATCAAGGCCAGCAGCACGTGCGGCATCAGCCAGTTTAGCTGCAATGTCCTGAAGCTCGGGAGTTAGTTGCGTGTTGTAGCCGTGCATAACCTTATTTGCCTTTACCAAGGAAGGTTTTCAGCGCATCGACTATAGCGTCACGATCTTTGATTTGCGCTAAGGTTATTTTGTTACTAGCGTCGCCAAAATGCTTTTGTAAATCTCGTAGGAATTGTCCCGAACCATAACGCGATTCAACCTGACCGTAGGCAAAAAGGTTGGCAGCAGGGATCAAATGGGACTCGAGTAGTTTCATACACTCGGCGGTATCGTTGCCTGACCAGTTGTCACCGTCAGAAAAGTGAAACAGGTAAATATTCCACTCAGATGGATCGAACGATTCCTCGATCATTTTCAGTGCGAGTCGGTACGCCGAGCTGATTAAGGTGCCGCCTGACTCTTTGGTGCGGTAGAAGGTTTGTTGATCCACTTCCCGAGCAGTCGCATCATGGATGATATAGCGTCGCTCAAGTCCCGCATATTGCGTGGATAGCCAGGTGTCGAGCCAAAAGCTAGTCAGGCGGACGATCTCTTTTTGTTCGTCACCCATGGAGCCGGAGACGTCCATCATGTAGATGATGGCTGCATTGGCTACGGGCAGGTTATATACGCGATACGAGCGATAGCGTTTATCTTCTTTGATCGGAACGATCACGGGATTCTCGGGATCGTAAGTACCTGATGAAATCGCCCTGCGCAGCGCCTGCTTATAGGTGCGCTTAAAATGGCGTAGGGACTCGGGACCTTGTTTGAGAATCCCAGTATATTTATACTGACGGTCCTCGATGTTCTTTTTGCCTTTATTCTCAATATTGGGCAGCGCCAATTCTTCGCCAAGAATCTCGGCTAGTTCTTGCAGAGTGACATCAACCTCAAGACTGTGCTGTCCCTCACCGTCGCCCGCTTGACCCTCTCCTGGCTGCGGTTCCCCCTGCCCCACCTGATCCCCGACTTCACCTTGGCCTTGGCCAACGCCGCCTTGCTCGTTGGAGCCGTACTGAAAGTGAGGAATGTCTATCCGCGGCAAAGGAATCGTCACTCGTTTCTTGCCCTGTCTGCCGATCAGATCGCCGGACGAGATAAAGCGACGCAGTTCCTTTTTGATTTTGCCGCGAACGATTTTGCGAAACCGGTTGAGGTCCGATTCCATGTGCATGGGCATTGGGAACCTCTTAGAAAAAAGACCTTAAGGCTGTTTGTCTTTGTCGGCTTTGGTGACATCGCCACGGGCGAATATGCTGGCAACGAAGCTTAGAGCATCGCTAGCGCAAATCTCGCAGTACCCGTAGTTTTTGATCAGGCGGTTTTTAACCACGTCGATCTTAGCTTGAGTTTCGCGGTCGACCACGCTCGACACCAACGTAGTAAGTTTGATGGTGTCCTTTTGGTCCTCAAATAACTTCAGTTCAAGGGCACGGTGTAGGCGCTCATTAGTACGGAAATCAAAGGATCGGCGCTCGAGAGCTAGTGCCCCGATATAATTCATGATTTCGCGACGGAAGTCATCTTTGCGACTCTCGGAGATATCGATTTTCTCCTCAATGGCACGCATCAAACGCTCGTCAGGCTCTTCGTCGGCGCCTGTAAACGGATTGCGCACTTTTTCCCGCTGCACATAGGCTTTCACGTTATCGATGTAGTTACCGCAAAGCTTGTCGATCGCAGATTCATCAGCAGAAATAGCTCGCTGAACCTCGTGTTTGACCACATCTTCATACTCGCGTTTGACCTCAGAGAGCAGCTCGCGGTAGTGCTTGCGAATCTCCTCATTATTAATGAGGGAGTGAGCTTTGAGACCCGAATCTAGTTCGTTCAGGACTATGAATGGGTTGATACAACCCCCACCCTTATCGACTACCAGAGCATTTGAGATCTTGTCCTGAATGTAGCGTGGAGAAATCCCCTCCATTCCCTCGCGCTTAGCTTCTTTGCGCAGCTCCTTGATGTTGTCCTCAGTGAACTGCTGCGTAGTCTTACCGTTGTAGAGCTTAAGCTTTTGCATCAGCGTCAAGTTGGCTTTCTTAGGCTCTTCAAGGCGCGTCAAAATGGACCACATGGCCGCCATCTCAAGTGTGTGAGGCGCTACGTGGATGTGCGGTACAGAGGTGGGATTAAAGTCTTTCTCGTAGATCTTTATTTCTTCCTGGAGCTTGGTGATATACGGCACATCAATCTTGATGGTCCGGTCGCGCAGAGCTTCCATAAACTCATTGTTTTGCAGTTTTTTAAATTCAGGTTCGTTGGTGTGGCCGATGATGACCTCATCGATGTCGCACTGCGCGAATTTTTTCGGCTTGATTTTGTGCTCCTGACTTGCCGTGAGCAAGTCATAGAGGAACGCAACGTCGAGTTTGAGGACCTCGATAAATTCAACGATGCCGCGGTTGGCGATGTTGAATTCGCCATCGAAGTTGAAGGCACGGGGGTCGGAGTCGGAACCGTACTCGGCTATTTTGCGGTAATTGATGTCACCCGTGAGTTCAGTTGAGTCCTGGTTTTTCTCGTCTTTAGGCTGGTAGGTGCCAATCCCCACTCGGTCACGCTCGGATAACACTAAACGACGCACTTCGATATGGTTGGCGATCATCTTTTCCCAATCGCCGCGATAGTGCTCCATTAAAGCACGATAGACGTAACGGCTAGCCGGATTGAGGTCACCCTCAATAGCTACCTGACGACCGCGGTCGCGGTTGTGGTTGATGGCCTTGAGGACCGCCTCGCGTCGCTCCACTGGAATGAGGTGCAGTGGCTCTCCGTGCATGGGATCGGGCATGACGTCTTCCATACCGACTATGTCGGCAAGATTACGCCAAACAAAGGTGTACAGAGCTCCTTCGGGCGTCCTCGAGTAGCGCTCGAGACCCTTCTTTAAGAGGCGCGCGATGGTCGATTTTGACGAACCAACGGGGCCGTGCAGTAAGATGACGCGCTTTTCCGGTCCATAGCGCTGCGCGCCAGCTTTGAATACGAGAACAAGCTTCTGCAAGTGGACATCGAGGCCGTAGATGGCATCCTTGCCATTATCGACTGGATCATCGAAGAAGTTGAAGTGAGTGATTTCCTTTTTATATTCGGTGTAAGTTCTCGTGCCGTACGACATGATCATGTCGTAGCAACGCTGGAACGCAGTCCGAGCCACCTCAGGCCTCTCGACTACCACATCAAGGTAGTCACGGAAGGATCCAGACCAATTAAGGTCAGCAAACTCTCGACCAAAGTCGCGGCTGTTCACAAGGTCCAAGAGCTTCTGCGCGTCCATGCGGCACTCCTATTCCTAAAACGGCAATCACCAAGTCTTCAATATTCTATTGTATGGTATTCCTTAAGTTTTCACCATGGGCTAAGACGGCTTGCGAGTAGCCACTAAATAAGAATTGATGAATGCCTCAATGTCCCCGTCCAAGACCCCCCCGCTGTCCGAGGTCTCATGATCCGTACGCACATCCTTGACCAGCTGGTAGGGATGAAGGACGTAGTTGCGAATCTGACTGCCAAAGGAGATGTCACTCTTGGCCGCTTCAACATCACCCTGAGCCTTGCGTCTTTTCTCCATCTCGCGCTCGTAGAGCGCGGAGCGCAAGAGCTTCATACAGTTGTCGCGGTTTTGGTGCTGTGACCGTTGCGTCTGACTTGCGACCACGACCCCGGTAGGTATGTGGGTGATCCTCACCGCCGATTCGGTCTTATTCACGTGCTGACCACCGGCACCACTAGCGCGGTAGGTATCGACGCGCAGGTCGGCGGGATTGATCTCAATCTCGATGTTGTCGTCGACGACCGGCGAGACAAAAACCGAGGCGAAACTCGTATGGCGACGGGCATTTGAGTCAAATGGGCTAATCCGTACCAGGCGATGTACACCTGATTCAGACTTAAGCATTCCGAATGCATAGGGCCCTGCAACGGTAAATGTGACGTTCTTAATTCCAGCCTCTTCGCCTGGTAGCAGGTCGTAGATCTCAGTGGTCCAGCCCTTGCGCTCGGCATAGCGCAGGTACATACGGAAGAGGATGGACACCCAGTCTTGCGACTCAGTGCCACCGGCCCCTGAGTTGATGGTGACAACGGCATCGTTGAGGTCCATCTGCCCCCCAAGCAGGCTCTGCACCTCTAGCGTTTGGAGTTCAGCTGAAAGTTGCTGAAATAGGCTGTTAGCCTCAGTTAGATAGTCGTCGTCACCCTCTGCCGCTAACTCAAGTGCGGCTGCTAGGTCGTCCCGGGTGGATGCCAACTTGTCGGCTCTCTGCAGGGCTAGTTCGAGCACTTTTTTTTCTTTTAACACAGGAGCGGACTTTTCCGGGTCATTCCAGAAATTGGGGTCGGCGTTAACCTTGTCGTCTAGCGCCTTGAGCTTCTCCCTCTTCCCCGGGATGTCAAAGAAACCCCCAGACTCGGGTGTAAGCCTCGTGGGCCTTCTTGGTTTCGTTGGCAAGCTGTTGATAATCCATGATATTTCCTAAGATTGACAGAGGTTGTGCCGAGGCCGTACGATAAATCGAACGGTGTCAGCTAGACAAGGAAAACTAAGCTGTGATCCATCTGACTAGGCTCGACAATTCACCGCTTCTTATCAGTTTGGACGCGATTAAGTACATCGAAGCCACGCCAGACAGCGTCATATCCTTTATAAATGGCGATAGCTTAATTGTCCGTGAGTCACTAGAAGAAATCGACCGCCGCGTGCTACAGTATAGAGTGAAACTCCTCTCTCAAGCCAAATCCTCCTCCAAACCCTAGTTTCGATTACAATCCGCGGAGCCAATCACCATGGATTTGACCAGTCTTATCGGTCCAGTCTTGTCGCTGGGTATGATTATCGGTGGTCTCTTTCTCGAGGGCGGCCACCTTTCCTCCATTCTCCAGGTTACGGCAGCCATGATCGTACTGGGCGGGGCCTTGGGGGCTCTCATGGTGGCTTATCCCCTGCCTGACGTGATCTTTGCCTTTAAGTCTCTAGGCGTGTGGTTGAAGAACCCCGGTGCCAATCCCGATGAAATCCTGAAAGACGTCATCGATTTGGCGCAGACGGCGCGCAAGGAATCGATCCTCGCTCTTGAAAAGAAGCGCGATGCCATCAAGTTTGCACCCCTTGCCAAGGCGGTCAAGCTAGCCGTCGACGGTACCGACCCCAATGTCATCCGGGATACTCTTGAGACCGAAGCCCACGTGACCTTAGAGGAGGGCGAGGTTGCCGTTAAGTTCTGGGAGGACTTCGGCGCTATTGCACCGACGATCGGTATCTTGGGGGCCGTGCTTGGTCTCATTCACGTGATGGAAAATTTGGATAAACCGGAGCAGATCGGTCCCGGTATTGCCGTTGCATTCGTGGCAACGCTCTACGGCGTGGGGTCTGCCAACATTTTCTTCATTCCCATCGGTAAAAAGATCAAACGCAAAGTGATCTTGGATGGCCACGCCCGGGCCATGGTTTCCATTGGCGTCGACGGCATCCTCTCTGGTCTCAACCCAAAGGTCATAGAAGAAAAATTGGCAGTATTCTGCCATGGTCACCATAGCGAGGAGTAACCGGGGTGAAGCAAAAGTGCCCTGAATTCGAGAACCACGAGCGTTGGCTAGTTAGTTATGCCGACATGGTGACGCTCCTCTTTGCCGTATTCGTGGTGTTATTCGCCCTGAAAAAAGAGGGCGCCAAGCAAGAGGTCAAGGTAGCTGCCTCAATCCAGGAGAGTTTCAACACGCCGCTACCAGACATCCCAGTAGATCGGCGCACCGGCCCTAAAGAGCAGGGCATGGGGATCTTTGAGCACTTCAAGGGTCAGTCTGTCCGACCACCTTTGATTGAAAAGTACCCTGCCTCGCCGGTCAAAGTTAAGACCATTGATAAGGAGATGAACCGTCTCAGGGTCAAGCTAGAAGAGCGACTCTACGGCAAGGAAAAATTTCGCGATAAAAATCGAGCCGGCCAAGAGCGCGTCATCGATATTCAAAGGACCGCTAAGGGCTTCAAACTGCAAATGCTGGCCCGCCATTTTTTCGACCCAGGGTCTGTGGAAGTGAATCGCGAGGCACTGAGCGAGTTGGATCAAGTAGCCGAAATTCTGAAAGAACTTGGACGTCCTATCAACATCCAAGGTCACACCGACTCGGTACCAGCTCAGGGTGAATACAGTAACTGGGAGATATCGGCACTACGTGCCACCAACGTGCTCAAGTATTTTGTACGTAAACATAATTTCCCGACCACTATGCTTTCAGCATCGGGCTATGCGGACACCCACCCCATTGCCAGCAACGGTACTGAATCTGGCCGCATGCTAAACAGGCGTATAGAAATCCACGTAGATTACGATCACGAGACGGCAAGTGATCCGCAGTAAATGGCCAGTTATCGTCGTTCTACTCGCTAGCAGTCGCAGCGCGCTGGCAGCGGAAAAATCACGCCTGGACGAGTTGCTCGACAAGTATACCTTTGTCGGGGATTTCTACCAGAAGGAGGAGACTCGAGAGATTTCGAAGGAGATCTTTTGGAGGTACCCCTACAAGTTAAAACCTGTTGAATTTCCAATTCATGTAAAGTTCGAGCAACCTACGATTGAGATGCCGGCCACACGTGGAGAGGGCCGGCCCATCGACCACTTGAACCGGGGACGTGTGCTCTTTCTCGAGGGCAAATTCGATCAAGCCCGTGCGACTTGGTTAAGCGGTCGCGCCCGCTACGGCAATAAATATCCCTTTCACCGCCGCAATGATTACTTCATCGGATACTCGTTTCTCAATTCTGGTGCCCAACTACTTCAGGATAAAGCGCTGAATTATGAGTCACCGGACGTTCGCAAGAATATGGCTAATGCCAGTACCTTTTTGAGTTGGGCCTTTATCGTAAAGGTCGATCAACCTGATCCGCTACTCGAAGAGGTCACGCCAAAGGGACTTTACAATCTTGCTGCCATTTACTGGCGCTATACGAGGTACGATGGAGCCTTTGGTGCCGCAACCACGGGCCTTAATTTCCTGAGACAAACTGGGCGTAAGGAATTTCGCTCCGATTTTCACCGTATTCTCGCTGAGTCTTACGTGAAGAGTCATAGCTATTTGGAGGCCGTGCAGGAGCTCGATACCGCTATACGTCAAGATCGCATACCCGAACAAGCAGCGATGGCCTTTGCCCGTGTTGGCGATATTTACTTTGATATGAATAACTACGAGTTGGCTGAAGATGCCTATGCTATGGCAGCTCGGGTGGATGATCACCTGCAGCGATTCAATCCAGCACAGCTCGTGCTCAGAGCCGAATCACTTTTTTGGCTAGGTAAGTTTTCAGACGCGCAAAAAATGCTGCATTTCGCCCTTAACGGCAGCGTCTATCAGAGTGGAGAGTCTGAGTCACTGGATCCTGAATACCGCGCGTGGGCCTCTTTGCGCTACGCAGACGCCTATCTCGCGTTAGGTAATCTGGAAAAGGCCAAACTTGAATACTTTAAAGTCATTCAAGAGTTTCGTACTAAACCGGCTGGACGCTTGGCGATGGTTCGCGAAGCCTGTTTAGAGTTACCCTTCTACGAAGGGAATAATATTTCGCATGCACGCTCTCTACTCGAAGAAGCAAAAGTCGGACCGGAGATGCCTCCAGCCATGCGTGAGCTTGCATGGGCATGTCAGGTTGGTTCTTATACGCAGCGGGAAAGGTCTGCTGATATGCTCAGGCGCGTTGCAGACTTTGCTGCAACCTATCCTAACTCTGACTTTCTAAAATCATTTGTTGCACCAGTACGGGAATACCAAGCCACTCAGATTGAAAAATACTTTAAATCTGGGGACACATACAGTGCGATGAGCTTTTTTGAGAAAAACAGAAAGCGACTTTACCCGAAAGTCCCGGACGCTTTAGCGCGGCGTTTATTTGCCGCCTATGCCGATGCTCATCGGTCTGAATCCGCTGCCGAGTTTTGGTCAGCCTACAGCAAAGTTCCAGAGTCTGACATGAAGCAGCTACGTATGGCGGTTGTCGCTGCGGAGTTGGCGGCAAATTCGAAGGATAAAAAATGGCGTGCGCGTGACGATAAGACACAACACGAATTTCTCAAGCGCAATTGGAATATTCAACCAGATCCCTTAACAAAAGCCTACGTGACGCGCATGCAACAGCAAGCGCAGGGTCCGGGGCATTGGCGGTGGCTACTAAAACTATCTAGGCATTTCGCCGCCAATGATAAATCCTACGTTTGCGATATGGAGTATCCACTTATTTCCAAGTTACATGCTCTGGGTGGAGCTGATGCCATTGCTGCGCAGAAGGATAACGACAGTTTGATTGTCACTAACCTGCCTGATTTGTTCCAGACTGATGAGTCCTGTGCACTGTCACTCCTCGATCTCGAGGCATCAGCGTTGAAAGCTATAGACCCAAAGGTCATGGCCAGTCGCTACCTGCAGCGGCAGGATTGGCCGCTCATTGGTGGTTACCTGCATTACTACTGGACAGTGTCAGAATATCTGCATGATGTTGGCGATGCAGATGATGCGAAAAAGCTTTGGCAGGTGATTGTTGATAAAGGGGCCCCGGGATCACCTGAGGTCGGATTCGCTAAAGCCAGACTTGATCCGACCCGTACTGAATTAGAAAACCTATGGAATTAAGTTAATAATTTCGGCTTGTTTTCATATGGCGGCAGCCATGACACCGGTGACATAAGTTCAATATTTGAGGCAATCGTGCCGATCCCATTCCAAACGGAGGATCAGCCATGTCGAAGAGTCTCTGGCACAACCTTTGGTTTATAAGTCTGGCAGCAGCAGTGCCGGCATCTTCAATCGTCATCGGCGCTGGTTTTGAGTCATTAAGCCCTTTAATACTGGCCGCCACGTCGGTACTTTGGGGTCTTTGTGTGGCACTTGCGGCAGCCATAAGTCGTAAACACGAACTACTCAGTCACAGCCATAAAGAAGGGCAAGAACTGCGTCAAAAAATGGTAGCCTCACAGAGTGCAGTCGCTGCAGAGGGGCGAGCAGCTCTATCTCAGATTGAGGCCCTCCATAAGAGTAATCTTGAGAATCTTGAACGGCGGCTACTTGAAAGTGAGGAAATCACTTCAGCTCATTTGAGGCTGATCCGCAGGATTGCCGAGATCATTCCCTCCACTGAATCTCAACTCACTGCTCTTGTAAGCAGTACCGATAGCATTGCTACTAGCATAAGCTCAAAAATAAAAACGATTAAAGAAAAAGCTCATGAGCACGTCGGAGAAAATACCGCATTGAGGAAGCATTTCACCGGCAAGAACAACACTATCAACGCCCGTGACGAGGCTTCGCTCTCATACGTATTAGGTAGAGCTGTGCAATTGCTTCATGAGACGACGCTGATGCTCGAGGACAATCTTAAGCTAAATAGCGACTTTTCCAGGTCGATAAATATGATTCTCCAAAATACAGCAACGATTAATAGAATCACCGAAGATATCCAGTATATTTCAGATCAGACTAACCTCCTCGCCCTGAACGCAGCCATCGAAGCAGCGCGAGCTGGCGAACATGGACGAGGCTTTAGCGTTGTAGCCGAGGAAGTCCGAAAACTTTCAGATCGTACTAATCAAGCTTCAAGCGATATTACTCAAATTGTTAGTCATGTGAACGCATCAGTTGCTGAAATTTCAACCTCGCTGAATGACAATTTGCAGAAGACGTCGACTAAAAAAGATGGTGTTGAGGCCTCTGTGCAATCACTTGCACATGCTGCCAAACTCGTTTCCAGTGAGTTTTGCAAGCTCGTTGAAAATGCCTCGGCCACGTCGCAGACATTTGCGCAACAATTGGAGCAGGTCAGTGGCTATCTCGATTTTAATGAAATGACACGTCACTCAGTTGATACGGCTCTGAGTAGTATGCGTCAGATGCATGCCTTGGTAGACGACGTATTAATTAAGCAAGAGCAAAAACCAACGGCAGATGCACGCTCTCAGCAAACACCGGAAGGCGAAGCGTCGAATCTGGTCCAGCTGAGTGTCGCGAATTCCATCAGTAAGGCCTCTGGGGATGTTTATTTAGTTTGAGATCAGGCCACAGAGAATAGCTCCGAGGGTGGCGCCACCCACAAGAAACCACAGGGAAATGCCGTGAATTAATGGTCTAAGACCGACGGCCTTGAGCGTTTTGGGGCTCAGATTAACGCCAATCAAAAATAAGGTCATGACAAGGCTGCGCTTAGCCGTAGTAGCGATTATGTCAGCAACATCACTGATCGCAGGAATAAAGGTGCGTGCTGTTGCTGCAAGTAAAAAGCCGAGTATAAATAGTGGAATCTTCGGTTTGGCGGCTGACTCACTCTTTTTCAGCAGCCGTGAGTAGATCGCACCAATCGTCAAGGCAACGGGAGCGATCCAGAGAGCTCGGACTAGTTTGGTGGTGGTGCCAACTGCTAAAGCTTCAGGTCCAAACAGCATACTTGCGCCTACCACAGAACTAGTGTCGTGGATGGCCAGGGCGCTCCAAGTGCCAAATGCAAATTGCGAGAGGTTGAGAGCGTGCCCAATATAGGGGAAGACGACAAGTGCAGCGGCATTTAAAACAAATACAGTGCCCAGGGATACGGTCACGTCCTTATCTTCGGCTTCGATAACAGGTGCCACTGCAGCAATGGCACTGCCGCCACAGATCGCGGTACCGACACTGATGAGGGTCGCGAGCTTAGGCGGTACGTTTAACCATTTTGCCAGGACGAAGCCTAGCATGACTGTACCAACGATACCGATAATCGTGTAGATGACGCCATGAGCTCCAACCTTACCGATGACACTGAGGTTCATGCCGGCACCGAGTCCAATGATGGACCACTGGAGTAGAGGCGATACGATCTTTTTCGTCACGGTTTGATGGGGATTGCCGAGCAAGGCAGCGATCATCACGCCGCCGAGTAGCGCAAGCGCCGACGACACTGCTGGCAACCAGCAAAAGAGCGCTAGAATGGGTATTAAAATGTATGAGCATCGCTGGCGCTGATGATCTGAAAGCATCCAGTTCAAAGGTTCCCCAAAGCTTAGGCTTAGTCACTATAGATGTGACTATCGGCCTAAATGATATCATTCTGGTTGGGGTGTGCCGAGCCCTCTTGGTGACTATTTCTGAGGTGTTCCGGCGGTTTGTGTATTCGTTGGAGGGATGACGCCTGCGAAATTGCCGTTGAGTAAACTCGTAAGGTCAACGCCGCCGAGTGCGGCACCAAGGTTCTGTTCACCCAACGCGGAGCCACCACCAACAGCGCTCAATATAGCGTTGAGTTGCGCCGAGTTCAGGTTCTGGGCCCCTGCTACGCCAAACTGCGCCACGAGGTTATTAAACTGTGGGCTGGCCAATACGGTTCTGAGGCGTTCTAGGTCCTGCGCGCTGTTCATGAAAGCTGTCGGATCGGTACCCAGAGTGGTTGGGTTGCCACCGACCTGAGTTCCGCTTCCAGTCACACTCGAACCCTTGGTTTCAAGTGGAGGTGGGGTGTTATTGGTACCGTTTGAGGATGAAACGGCACCGTTCTGGGCCGTTGGCTTTATTTTCGCACTTGAGTCTGGAGTTTTGCCTCCGCTCCCGTCTTCCGGAGCCACAACATGGTTTTCCGTTATCGGATTCATCCCACAATTGACGAGCATGCTCGCAAGTGCGACAGAGCAAACTGAGGTACAAGCCCGACGAAACATCATGTTAGCCTCCAAGTGTACCCGTCTTATCGGTAAAACTGTAAAAAACTTTAGTTGAAAATTGAATTTACAGTAATTATCCCACTCATCGACATTAGCGGAGTGAGTTTATGAACGACGAAGATCGTAAATTTGTAGAGGCTGCGGTCATGGCTCTGGAGAACCCAGGCTTTTTGATGAAAGCCTCAGCCTATCTGGGACGTCCGATTAGCGCACTGACCAAGCGTATTCCTGATAAGATGCAGGCGGTGATTCAAAAAGGTGTGGATAAGGCGCTGGCTACCGGTTTGCGCATCGCCATAGCCAGCCTCAAGGATACAGACACAAAGACCGTTTCGACTCTAGAGGCGAAAAACCGCAAGTGGGGACACACCGCCGCTGCGATGGGTCTAGGTGCGGTCAGCGGAGTGACTGGTGGTTGGGCCTTAGCTCTGGAACTACCGCTAACCACCACACTGATGATGCGGTCGATCGCGTCTATGGCCCAGGCGTCTGGCTTTGATCCCTCTGATCCGCAAACGGCCCTGGAAATATTGACCGTATTTGCTTACGGAAACCCCTCGCTCAAGGGCGACGGAGCTGGTGGAGACGGGACATTTTACATGCAGAGGGCCGCCTTGGACGTTTTGGTTCGTGACGGCGCTAAGTTTATTGCTGGTAAATCAGCTGTCCAAGTGCTGGCAGCAGTTGAGAGTGGGGCAGCTCCGCGGCTGATTGAACTCTTGGCTAAGATCGGGGCGCGAATGAATGTGTTAGTGGGCGAAAAATTTATTGCCCAGAGTATGCCCCTTGTGGGTGCCGCCGGTGGTGCCGCGATCAATGGCATGTTTAATGACTATTACAGTAACATTGCCTATTATGCATTCGGCCTTAAGCGCCTGGAAAAGCAGTACGGACAGGCTGTCGTGCGCGAGGCCTACGATGCGGCATCGAGGCGCCAAATCGGGACTTAATTTGGTTTTTAGAATTAACGGGAGTGTACTGCCGCATGTTTCAGCCACCCACTGGGCACCAAGTGATTTTTGACCTTGGCAATGTGTTGATTCGTTGGGATCCACGTAACTTATATCGAAAAATCTTCGGTGAAGATGTACAGGGGATGGAGTGGTTTCTTGCTAACGTATGCAACCCTGCTTGGAACGATCGGCTTGATGCGGGACAGTCTTTCGCCGCGGCGGTGGCCGAACGCATAGCTGAGTTTCCCGATCATGCGGAACTCATCCGTGCCTATCATGAGCGCTGGTTTGAAACCTTGGGGGAGCCCATCAACGCCAATGTCGAGGTGTTGGCCGACCTAAAACGGCTGGGCTACAGGGTTCACGCTCTGACCAATTGGTCGGCCGAGACCTTTTATCCGGCAAAGAAGTTGTTTCCCTTCCTGACCTGGTTTGATGGTGTCGTGGTATCCGGTGAAGAGGGCTTAGTGAAGCCAGATTCACGGATTTACAAGCGTCTACTGGAGCGCTATCAAATCGATGCCGCATCTGCGGTCTTCATTGACGATGTCACGCGGAACGTTGAAGCTGCGCGGCAGTTGGGCATCACGACGGTTCAGTTCGTTGATGGGGTTGATCTAAGGCAGGAGTTACGCCAGCTAGGTATGCCGATACCAGCTTAAGCAGCCGAAATAACATTAAAAAACCCAGGTCGACGTCGCCGCCACCTGGGTTTTATCAGTAAAATTGAATTGTTACTGGTGCGAGCGAGAGGACTTGAACCTCCACACCCTTGCGGGCACCGGCTTCTGAGACCGGCTTGTCTACCAATTCCAACACGCTCGCATCGTGTCTTAACCCCGCCTGAACGGGACCTGATTTTTAAAATAACCCCGACAGGTAGGCAACTAAAAAAGCGATATTCTCGAATTTTTCCGAATTACCTAAAGTTTTCGGCCCGAAATGCCGATACGTGTGTGTGCTGCAACATTGTAAGAGGATTCTAGAGATGATTTCCGCCTGGTGCAGAAAATTGAGTTATGCCTTTGTGAGTGCGCTGCTGACGTTTGCTTGCAACTCCGAGCCGGAGGCTAGCTCGAGCCCCAAAAAGCCCAGTGGTAAGCCGCCGCGCAAGCCCCCGAAGGAAATTCCGGTGGGAGAGTGCGACGATGGGCTCTGCAACAGGCCAGTTAAAATCACTGCCGTTGCCGAAAAAGAAAAAGTCCCGACACTGACCGCTTGGTGCACGAGTGCTGCCACAGTCGGAGCGGTGTCAGGTCAGCTGGCGGATCACTTTAAACAAATCTGCGCCACCGGCGCCCCTACGGATTTTTTAGTGAACACCCTGATACCCAACGCCTATACGGGGGCTGGGGAGCCAGCTCTCAACCTCATCGGCAAGCTGGGTACCGACAATGGTACGGTGTCCGCGTTTTTCGCTGTCGCGATCAAGATGCCGATTAATGCCGCGACCCACTATAACAATGTTGGGCCGCGAGACGGGACCGTCGATACTGAAAAAGGTAAAATCCAAGCCCAAGGAAGTAAGCCCAAAGATAGCGCGATAGCTGTAACCGCGGCGAGTTCGAACGGCGACCCGAGCTGGACTCGTGGTTGGGTTATCGACACTAATTCAAGCGCCGAGGTGAACGCTTTTCCCAAGGTGACTGTAGAGACGATCTTCAAATATCAGATGGACCACTACAAAATTAGTGACGCTGGCTATCTCTATGCATCCATGCTGCAAAAATCGATCAAAACGGTAAAAAGCTACCAAATCCTGAACGCAGTGCTTGACTATAACAACAGCGGCTATCAGATACTCGTAGTGAAAATCAGTGCTGATGATCAAAAACAGTCAGAAAAGGTACAAGACGCGGTACAGAAGATCGCATCAAACCTTGTGAAGTACATGCAGCAGCAGAGCGCTCGCTAGACTGTTCAAAAGTAAACGGCGGTCTGTATCGAAAGAACTGTTGGATATAGGCCGTATTCGGTCACCGGTGTGGTTTCCTCAGGTGGTTTGCCGCGAGGCACCATCAGCGCCACAACCAGATTGGCATTAGCTGCAACGGAGTAAGTGAGATACAAATTCCCGAGCATCGATTGATCGCTATCGTTAATTATTAGTAAGGTTTTGAGATTGAGGACGCCGGTGATGTCGTAGATTCCTGTGAGTGCTGTGTAGAGGCGGCCAAGCTGGAGGGTTGGCGAAGTGAACCCGGGGCTTTCCTCATCAACCAATTCACTGGCTTTTCGCAGTCCCCCACCGTTAAAGTATTGCTCCATCTGGACAGCAAACTTCGAGGTGAGTCGGTAGTCTAGGCCTCCCGCTACGGCAAGGGTTTTCTGTTTGCTTATCTGGTTTGCTCGTTGATTACCCTCGGCTCTGATGCCAAAGTTGCCAAGTTCGCCCTGGAGCGAGAACCCGCCGAGCAGGCTCGGACCGACTTTTCCTCCCAAAAAACCAAGCTCAAAGCGACGTAGCGCGTAGGTGCCACGAACTAGTGCCGAGGCATTAATGGGTGAGTAATTGCGTGAGGGTTTAGTTTCACTGCCGGTTCGACTTGTGACACCGTAGGATTGGAACCCAGCCAGTCCTAAGACCGATAATTGCCCCCTACGACCCAGGGCTACATCAAAGCGGGCGCCATCAACACCAGGCTTGAACTCTCTGTAGTAGTCAAAGGCGCGGAAGGGGGCAAAAAAATCATTTGGAACGAAAACAAACATCGTCGATAAATTGACGGGAAATCGCCCAATTGTCAGATCCGCATGGCCGAGGCGTAGGCTGACGTTTAAGCGATCTAGCGTGAGGTAGCCGTCAGAATTTGTGCTGTTGTGCCAATGGCGCTCTAGGTCAGCCGTGCGGTTCGTCTCATCCGACGCATTGAGAAGGGTCTGTACCAATGAGCTCTTCGATGAAGATCCTATGAGCAAACCAAAGGCGTTGATCTCGAAGCGAACGCTGCGATTAGGCTTGATTTTGACGCTGTCGCGGAGAATCACCTGCTGGTTTAGATCAGACTTAGCGGGATAAAGGCTTTCGCTACCGTTGGGATTTTGTAAGTAACCAGAAAATGTTCTAAGGCTCACCTGCTGATCAACGCTGGTTCGAGCCAAGGCAGCGCTACTCACTCCCAACCAGGCGGCATTCAGGACCAAGCAGTGAATAAATTTTGCTGCCATGTAAGCCTCGTCCTGGGTATTGCTGGCCGCTAGTGACAAGCCCCTATGCGGCGGCCGGTCTTGTACAACTTTGCAGAATGTCTTATTGTATAAAGAAATCTTCTAAATCGGTAGTTTATGCTGTTATCAAACTTGCTCTCTCGCTTTCGACTGGGGTCAATGACTGGCCTCCTGCGCAGGTACGTGACAACCCTAATCGCAGTGATTTGCGGTGCTGTACTTATTGCCGCCAGTGAAATTGCACTGGCGGACGGCAAACCGACCAAGGCTGATATCGCGGAACTAGGCAAAGTGTTGGATGGTGTAGACAATCTTTGGTTCTCTGCAAAATCATCGGCTGACATGACGATGTCAGTGAAGACGTCCCACTATGACCGAACGCTAAAATTGACTTATTGGACATCAGGGGCGGATAAAGCAGTCGTCAAAATCAATTATCCTCCGTCAGAAAAAGGCACGGTTACCCTTCGCCTTGGCTCTGACATGTACAACTACCTGCCAAATGTTGATAAGACGGTGAAGGTGAGTGCTGCGCTACGTAGCGCGAGTTGGATGGGCAGTCACTTTTCTAACGAGGACCTCGTTCACTCGGCTTATCTCGCACGAGACTATGACGGTACCATTGTGGAGACCAAAAAGAAGGGTTCCGCCAACATTTGGACAGTCGATTTAGTGCCGAAAAAGGGAACGGCTGTGGTTTGGTCGAAGATTCGGATGATCGTCGAGAAGGAGCGTCGCATTCCGCAGAGTCAGATTTTTTACGACGAGCGTGGCACCAAAGTGAGAACTCTGAGTTTCTCCGATCTCAAAAAAATCGGTGGTAAAATGGTGCCATCAAAGATTCTCGTAACTCCAGCTGATCTTCCCGGTGAGCATACGGAAATGGTGTACGAGGCTATACGTCACGGTGTTAAGTTTGATTCCGGCTTCTTCTCACTAGAGCGCCTTAAATCCCTATAAATGGGGCTCGCTCGCCATGAATCTAATCGTTTTTGCTCTAAGAAACTTAGGCCGTGCCAGACGACGGACACTCATGCAGGTGGCTGGGATCGGTGCAGTTACCGCAACGATGCTGGTGTGGGGCGGTCTCAATACCGGTCTCGAAGAGCTGCTTCAAAGAACTGCCACTGATCTCGATGTCGGTGAGCTTCAGTTACATTTGCCTGGCTACGTGGATAATCCAGATCTCTATAAAACGATACCATACATAGAGAACTGGCAAATGCAGTTTGCAAAAGTTGGCTTTAAGGCTGCGCCCCGATGGTACGGCTTTGGACTCATGGGCGCTGGAGACCAGTCCAGTGGGGTTCAGTTGAGGGGCGTAGACCTAAATCATGAGCCGCAAGTCACGGAGCTAGACCAAAATATTCGTGATGGGAATTGGTTTGCTCCCGACTCAGCAAACGAGCTGGTCATAGGTCGCACCTTAGCACGGCGCCTCCATCTTAATCCGGGCGACAATGTGGTATTACTCGCACAAGCCGCTGATGGTTCGGCGGCAAATGGCGTCTTTCGCATCCGCGGTATACTGGGTACTGTGAATGACGAAATAGACACTCGAGCGGTCTATTTGCCGAGTGCTTCATTTCAACAGTTTTTCCGTCTGCAAGCCGGTGTACACGAAGTAGCACTCAAGCGAATAGACAAATCGATATCGCTAAAAATAGCGACCTCTAAATTGAAGTCTGTAGTTGAGCGTACATATCCGGCTGCAGAAGTTAAGACGTGGCGTGAGTTAAAGCCAGTTGTGTCAAAAATGCTAGATGTTCTATCGATTTCGAGCAAATTTTTGTTTGCTTTTATTTATCTGTCACTCGGCGGTATCATAGTAAATATTGTGTTTATGACTATTTATGATCGCCTTGTTGAGTTCGGTACGATGACCGCTCTTGGTATGACGCCTAAGCAGGTTTTGGGTCTAATCATTGCAGAATCCGCGTGGATTGGAGCGTTCAACGCCATTGCAGCGTGGTCTGTTGGCATTCCAATCGCTCTTTTTTTACGCCGCTATGGTCTCGATCTACGGTTTTTCTATGACCAATGGTCGATGGCAGGTATCACACTAAAGCCGATTCTCTATCCGAGTTTAGGGCCCATAGAAATTTTTGCACCCGTAGTCTTCATGTTTGTCGCCCTTCTTGCCTTCAGTTTGTACCCAGGTGTCGATGCCGCGCGTATGGAGCCAATAAAAGCCCTGCGTGCAGGATAAACAAATCTTCCTGGAGTGATAAGTGATCCAAGAGATCATTCGTATTGGTACTCGCAACATTACGCGTAATCCGCGCCGCACGATCGTCACGGCCTTGTCCGTCGCTCTTGGTGCCTGCGTCTCGACGGTGCTAATCGGTACCCGCCAAAATGTCTACGATAGGTTGATTGCTAATGCGGCTAAGAGTGGTTACGGAGTGATTAGTATTAGCGAACCGGGATTTTTGGCAGATCCCATGCCATCAAGTCGGATAAAATTCGACGAGTCCTTGTTGCAATCCTTGAAAAAGGCGCCAGGAATCCAATCGGCTAGTCCCAGAACGGCAGTGGCTGCTGTGGTGTACACGGCCAAGAACAGCACTGGTGCACAGCTTGTCGGTATCGATACGCGATACGAGAATGCCTCGAATAATTTGATGTTGGGAGCTATGAAAGGAGGCGCTCGGCTACAGCCTTCAGTTGCAGATGACTGTTTAGTTGGGTCGTTAATGATGACTCAGCTTGGTTTAAAGTTTGGTGATCGATTGATATTCACCACTACCGATGCTATAGGTCAGATGGTGTCAAATGTATTGCACGTGAGTGGGGTCTTTGAAACTGGTAGTCCTGATGCTGATGGGCATCTGGTCTTAATGCAGCTGTCAACCCTGCAGAAAACGCTTGGTTTCGAGAGCAATGAAACGTCGTTCATTGCGGTAAACGCCGAAGCTGACGCTGTTTCGCCGCGTCTCGTATCACCCGTGGAGCGGCGCCTGATGAAGTCCGTTGCCGCTAAATCGCATGTAGCTTATTGGCGAGAAAATTTTCCGCAGGTAGCACAAATCATCGATGTTGACAGCACGCTGTATGGTGTTCTGTTAGTGTTTGCCTCGCTCATTATCGGCATCGGTGTGCTGAATGCCATGATGCTAAACATCATAGAGCGACGTCGTGAATTCGGTATCATGCTTGCAACGGGAATGCCGCCTTTGGGTGTCGTCGGTATGGTGGCCTGGGAGGGCATGCTTTTGGGGTGTATCGGACTGGCGATAGGAGCTCTCGGAGCCGTCCCCATGTACCGGTATCTACATGACCGCGGCATCGATATAAGTGAATTTATTGGTGAAAAAAAAGGCAACTCGTTCGCCATCGTCGATCAGGTCATTGGTTGTCGCTTAAGTGTCAATCAGGTACTTGGCATTGTCGTTGCCCTGATGGCGGCTGGTCTGCTGGCCGGGATTTATCCTGCGATGCGGGCTGCGACGACCGATCCGATAAAGGTCATTAGATCCTAAAAAAGACCGATGTGATCGGTGTTTAGAGAAAACATCTAAAGTTTTATTGTGAAAATGCCGATACGACAGCGCTCCTGTTGTGGTGGGAGATCCATCTGCTGTCTTCTTGGAAAGGGTTTGAAATGCGATTGAAGTCTGTACCTACCTCTCGTTTCCGCCGTACTCAAAGTTTAGCGATATTACTTGCATTGGCTGCTTGCCATCCTCTGGTTAAAAAAACCAATGAAAACAAAAAAGCCAGATCAGTAGGCGTGCTATCGCTCAGCGAAGCCATTGCACCCGCCGGAGTCACCCAGGTTCAGGTGGTACTCCTTGACGAGGCCAAGTGCAAGGTCCCGACACCAAATGCCGAGCCCGCAGACATTGATATTACGACTGGCACTGGTAGCGGGACTACCGGGGCCAACACCATCGCGTTAACTGACGGCCAAAAGACTAAGCGCAAAGATTACAGGGGGCGCCAGTCTGGTGGTTGGTATGCTACCGGCATGTTCGGCCATTCGGGTACACTAGACGCAGTATTAGCTAAGATATTCAACTTGGTCGCGACTACCAATATCGGTCCGATCACAGTGACGAACAACATCACCAATAATTATTACAACACACCGGCGCCAAGTCCTGCACCAGCGCCTGAACCAGCTCCTGCGCCAGCGCCTGAACCAGCTCCTGCGCCAGCGCCTGAACCAGCTCCTGCGCCAGCGCCTGAACCAGCTCCTGCGCCAGATCCGACAGGCTCTACCGTTAACGGTGGCTACGTGCCTGCCGATCCGTCTTGCGTCGTTATGAACGTACAACAACCGTACGTTCAATCGGAAACCCTAAACTTTCACGGTGTCCCTGCTGGTACCTATACTATCCTCGTCCTTTGGGAAGACGAGAACGGTGTACCTCTGCAACAGGGTTCGAGCACCGTCACAATCAGTGCGGACAAGGTATCTGTGGCAAACATCGTGATGCAACCAGTGACGTCCACGAACGGTGGTCTATCCGTGAACGTTGTGAAAGGCGCCACCAAACTAGCTTTCCTTGATGCTCTGCCGATGGCCGCTCCTGGAGTTTGCACTGCAGTTAGGGTAGAAACACAAGAAGGCGACAAGGGACCGGCACCGTTAGCCTCGACCATTTCTCTCAGCTTTGCTTCCAGTGCTGCTACCGGATCGTTCTACACTGACAGTGGCTGTGCGGGTACCCCAGTAGTTGCGGTCAGCCTCATTAAGGGTGCAACCGATGTGACGGTTTACTACAAAGACACCGCAGCTGGTGGTCCGACTTTGACAGTGTCGAGTCCGGATGCCAATCTGACTATGGCGTCTTCTGTGATGGGTGCTGCCGCAGGCCAGACCTCATCTACTCCTGCCAAAATTGCCTGGGCTACGGCCATACTAAACGCGAAAGTAAACGAGTGTAGCTCGTTGTTGGCACTGATTCTGGACGCCAACGACCAGCAAGCCTCATTCTCAGCACTTCGTTTACTGAACGTCAGCTCGAGCTCAGCTACAGGTACTTTCTATGCGGATGCTAGCTGCACGACAAGTATGACAGCTTTTAATCTCGCAATCGGTGCTACTCAGGCTAGCCTTTTCTACAAGGACGCTACTGCTGGTACTGCAACACTCACTATAGCTGACCCCGCTTCGGGAGGCTTAGGATCGTCGTTGAAGAGTGTAACCATAAGCAACTAATTCTTAATTTGTCTCACGACACCGCAGGCGGAGGGTGATCCTCTTCCTGCGGTGGTCTTTTTTTTGCTATGCTGACAGTTCACAGCTCTTTCCATCAGCGTGGTCCTTTAAATGGCAAAACGTAGCGACAAGATTCCTCAAAGTGTATTTGCACGAACCAGCCGCCTTCTCTTTTCGGGGGCTAAGATTGCTGTGCGTGAGGTTGCTGGGCGCATGGGGGCAGAGGACTCAAAGTTAGCCAGTCGCATCAAGCAAACGGAAGAGCTCGTAGCTACTCTGGGCCAGCTCAAGGGTGCAGCCATGAAGGCGGGGCAGTTAGTTAGTCTCGAGTTTAGCGATATCCTGCCGCCAGAGGTGGTAGCTATCCTGAGACAGCTTCACGACAGCGGTACGTTCATGCCTTTCGATCAAGTCCGGTACATTCTCGGCCGCGAGCTGGGAGCTGAGCGACTGTCCATGCTTGAAGATATTTCTCCTGAGCCTATTGCAGCTGCCTCGATCGGGCAGGTACACAAGGCGCGCCTGAATAATCAGGATGTTGCGGTCAAGGTACAGTTTCCTGGCGTAGCGAACAGTATAGACTCCGATCTTAACGTTTTGCGTAAGTTGGTCTCAATGGCAATTCAACTGCGCGGAACACCAGTGGACATGGACCCTATTTTCGCTGCAATCGCTGCAAGTCTAAAGCGCGAGGCTGATTACCGACTAGAGGCGGCAAATGCCGATGCTTATAGGCATGCAATTGCAAGTCAAGGTTATGTCATTCCCACTGTTTTTCATGACTTTACGTCATCCAAAGTGCTTTGCCTTTCTTACGAGAGCGGTGTCCGTATTGCGGACTGGATTAGTACCAAGCCAGCGAAGGCTGAAGCCCAGCATTTTGCCACTCTCATATTGAATCTTTTAATAGATGAGCTGATGACGCATGGGATCATGCAGACTGATCCAAACTTTGGCAATTTTCTGTACCGGCCAGACTCTGGCGAATTGGTGCTTCTTGATTTTGGTGCGACTAATTTATTCCCGACAGAATTTAGGCGCATATTACGCCGGATTATCCATGGCATCATGACCCATAATTTCGACGATGTAATCGCTGTCACTCTGGATCAAGGTTATCTCTCTCGGGAGGAATCGCTGGAGACCCTGGCCCATTTTCGCGAATTGATCATGCTCGTCACGCAGATGATGCAGCCACAGTTTCAGCCATTTAAGTTTCGTAATGATGATTGGCTGAAATCGGTTCGGGATCTTGCGGCAAAATTTGCCTTGAGCGTCAAGCATTCAGCGCCACCGCATCAATTGATCTTTCTCAACAGAAAACTCAGCGGCATGTATCACTTGCTCAAGGACCTGGATGTTGAGGTTGAGATGATGCAGTTTTTGGACCGTGGGCTGGCTGCAAATCTTGACTGAAATGGTCTTCTGATTGCGGGGTCGAGAAATGGCTAAGAGTGATATTGAGCAAAATCAGCGCGAGCACTACAGAATCAATTACCCCGAATTAGAACGACCACAGCTACAAGTCGGTAAGGTTGTTTATAAGGTGCTTGACGTGTCGGAGCGAGGCATTCGCTTTCTCCTACCGGCGCAGCATGGACATATCGAGAACCAGGTCGTCAAGGGTACGTTGGTATTTCGATCCGGAAAGCGCGTTGCTATCGAGGGCAAGATTATCCGGATCATGCCGCTAGAGTTGACTTGTAGTTTGCATCTTAAAAGATCCATTCCTCTAGCCTACATTATGGAGGAGCAGCGTATCCTCCTCCAAAAGTACAACGAGTTGTAATCAGTTTCGCCTCGTGCTTAAATGGCGCCACTAGAGACAGGTGGAGCACATGGCAAAACTGTACTTTCGCTACGGTTCAGTGGGTAGTGCTAAGACCCTTAATTTACTGGCAGTGGCTCATTCATACTCCCAGCAGAACAAGACTGTGCTCGTAGTAAAGCCGGCTCTTGATACTCGATTTGGGGAGAATGCGGTCACCTCGCGCGCCGGTTTAACGCGTGACGCAGATTATCTCGTGTCTTCTGTTGGTGACTTGCCCGAGGATCGTCTGTCGCTTGCCGACTGCATCTTAGTGGATGAGGTGCAGTTTTTGAGTGAGTCGGTGATCGAGAAGTTGCGGCATATTGCTACAGCACTAGATGTACCAGTCATTTGCTATGGGCTGCGCGGTGATTTCCGGACCCGCTTGTTTCCCGGTAGTCGCCGCCTGATGGAACTAGCGGATGAGATTTCTGAGGTTAAGACCACTTGTGCCTACTGCAATCGCAAAGCAGTATTCAACCTGAAGTTAGTGAATGGTGTGCCAAGTTTGACCGGTCCGGTGGTCGATCTTGGGAGTGAAGAGAAATATCTGCCGACGTGCGCCAAGTGCTATAGTTCTCGGCTGCCTGAGGCTTGGAATTCGCAGGAGTTATAAGTCATGACTATAAGTAAAACAGAGTCTTTATTTGCCTTCGGCATTGGGGTTGGCACCCAGAACAAAAACGGCGATTGGATCGAAGTTCTTTATCCTCAGCCGGTATTGCATCCGGTTGGTCTCGAGGTTGCAGCATTCGCTGAAGCATTCGGTTACCAGGGTGGAGAGCAATCCCTTGAATTGAATGCTGATCAGCGTAAGGCATTGGCCGTCATCGATCCAGATTACGCTGCTCTCGTAGCGACAGATTCGCCGCTTTGTGCGGTTTTTCTTGGCGAGGATACGGCCCCTTCCGATGTTCCCGCGGCATATTTGAAACTCCACCTTTTGTCGCATCGTCTTGTACGTCCTAATGCGATTAATTTGACTGGAATCTTCAAGATACTGCCCAACGTGGCATGGACGAGCCTGGGACCCGTGGATGTAGCAGAGTTGCCGGAGCTTCAATTGGCCTGTCGGATGAAGGGAGTGCCGTTAACTGTGCACATGGTAGATAAATTCCCCAAGATGACAGACTACGTATTGCCGTCAGGCGTGCGCATTGCGGATGCTTCAAGAGTTCGTTTGGGAGCTTATCTAGGATCGGGTACCACGGTCATGCATGAGGGCTTCGTGAACTTCAATGCGGGATGTGAGGGCCCCAATATGGTTGAAGGGCGCATTTCTTCAAGTGTTTGGATTGGAGCTGGTACCGACCTCGGTGGTGGCTCTAGCACCATGGGTGTATTGTCCGGGGGCAACTCTACGCCGATTTCGCTCGGTAAGAATTGTCTCCTGGGGGCTAACGCTGGCCTAGGCGTCCCTCTCGGCGATGATTGTACAATCGAGGCCGGACTGTATTTGACGGCCGCTAGCAAAGTGCGCGTTCTAAATAAAGATGGCGAAGTGACGCGTAAACTCAAAGCGAGCGAGCTTGTTGGTCGCAGCGGACTTCTCTTCCGCCGCAACTCTCAAGATGGTGCTATTGAGTGTCTACCTAATAAAAAGTCCATTGAACTCAATCAGGATTTGCACTCCCATAATTAAATGGGTGAACTGAGGCGGTCTCAACCGATCGCCTCTTGCAACTTCAGGCGTAAGCGGCAAGGTATGCGACCCAGGCTTCACATTCCTCACCTTTATTCACGGCTTTGAAGTCACCGTCACCTTCGCCATGTTCATTGGTGCCTTCCCAGAGGTACTCTACGCGGCTAAAACCGGCCTCGAGAAGCAAATCTCGCAGCTCGGGAAGCGTCCACATGCGCCAATCGTAGGTAAAGACATTGAGCCTTTTCTTTTCGCCCTTGCGCTTGAAATGGATGTGAAACACCGCCTCGTGAGTAAGCGGATCAAAGGAGTCTTGGTCCCAGTAGTAGTCAAAAGGTGGGTTGCCGTTTTCGCTGACCTCCTCATTGGCCTCTTGGCACTTTGGTCCTCCAAACGCATCAATAACAAATACACCTTTAGGATTCAGGGATTTGCGACAGGCTGTGAAATACTTTTTAAGAACCTGACGTTCCTTGAAAATGAAGTACGAGAAGTTCAGCGCACAAATGACGTCGGCTCGTGGTAGGTTACGTCCGAGGACGTTCTGTAACTCGATATGAACACGCTTTTGCTGTTCTGCTGTCAGCTCAGTGAGATAATGATTTTTGCCGTAATTGATCGGCTCAGGATCAAGATCGAGGCCGTAGGCTCTATTTTTGCTGCTGCGTTTTACCCATGCGCAGCAATTGGCGAAGGTGCCGCAAAAATCCTCGCGAAAAACAGTGGGATTGCGCCCTCTAGCTCGGCGGTAGATTTCCTCTAGAAAGGCTGCATCGGCATCTGGTGATTGCACGCTCTCCCGGTAATGATAGTACTTGTCGAATTCTGGTAGGTTTTTGCCTGTAACAGTGGGTTTCTTTGCCATGCGTCCCTTGCGCTTTTGCTGCAACTGATTAAAGTAGGGTGACGGTCCTGCAACATAGACTACTACGGCTTAGAGAGCACGCAGCATGTACAGTCAGATCACTAATGCTATCGAAGTCACGGTACAACCTGCCTTTCTTACCGATCATTCGCAACCTGAATCAGGTGTTTATGTATGGACTTACGAGGTTACTATTAGCAACCATAGCACTGCATCGGTGCGTCTTCTTCGTCGCCATTGGCGCATTACCAATGCTTTTGGTCAAACAACAGATGTCAAGGGTGATGGAGTTGTGGGCAATCAGCCACTGATACCGCCAGGTGCCACTTTTAATTACAGCAGTTTTGCCAATCTGCCGACCGCTTCAGGTATCATGGTCGGTACCTATGACATGACAAGTGAGAACGGGGACCTGATCATCGTAGCGATACCAGCGTTTTCCTTAGATAGTCCCGATCAACTTGCACGACCCAATTAAATGCGAAGGTGATATCGCTTTGACCAACCAGCTTACAACAGATCCTTGGCGCGACGTACCCCATGTTGTGGTTCTTCTTAACTTTGGTGGTCCTACCTCGGATCCGGAGGTTGAGCCATTCTTGCGACGCCTGTTCGAGGATCCCTTTATCATCAGAGCGCCACTTCCGGCGCGATTCCGGCGATTTTTGGCGCGACGCATTGCTACCAAGCGAGCACCAAAATCATCGGCAGAATATGCCAAGATTGGCTACTCGCCGATCAATAAGATGACTGCGGCACAGGCTGAGCATTTGCAGACCGCGTTGCGACAAATGAGGCCTAATACCAAGGTCGTTGTGATCAACAGATATACGGCACCGACTGCAGAGGAAACGGTCCGCAGTATCGATTTTGCCGGTAGTCGTATTTTCATGGTGACGCTCTATCCACATCTTTGCCACAGCACCACGGTGAGCTCACTGCGTGATTTTGACTTGGCTGTGGAGGCTCATCTTGGGCACCGGCATATTCCGACAACGAGAATTTTCTCATGGTGGCAGACGCCGCGTTACCTCGCGCATACCTATCAGAGATTACAGCAAGGACTGGAGCCACTCCTGACCTCTGAACCGTCGCAACCACTGACCGTCGTCTTTTCAGCGCACGGGATTCCTGTCAAATACCACAATAGGGGCGATCCCTATGTGACCGAGACGCACGCCCACTTTAATGAGTTGAAGCGCCGCGGTGAGGTATGGCTCAAGCAGCGCTTTCCGCAATCAGATGTGCTCTGGGACCTGTCGTTTCAAAGCCGTGTGGGGCCGGTTGAGTGGGTAAAGCCCTATACCGATGAGACTATCGAGCGACTTGGACGTGAGCGAGGCGGGGCGGTGCTATTGGTGCCGATTAGCTTTACTGCTGACCATATCGAGACTCTTTATGAGATGGATCACACCTACAGAGAGTTAGCTTTGGCCTCTGGCTTTAAGCGTTATGCGCGCGTCGTACCGTCAAATGACGATCCTGAACTCGCAGCCTCTCTGGTAGATGCCCTGACGGCTCATGGGTTTTAGAAGTAGGCCGATTAGGCCTGCTTCTTTGCACCGACCGCCTTCTCGACGATTTTGTCCTGCAGGGTCATGAGACCTGCCAAAACTGCTTCAGGAGTGGGGGGGCATCCAGCGATGTACACATCTACTGGGATCACCTTATCGACACCCTGGAGCACATGGTAGGCCCGGTAGAAGCCACCACTGGAGGCACAGGCTCCCATGGCAATGCACCATTTGGGCTCGGCCATTTGATCCCAAACCTTCTTGATAACCGGTGCCATCTTTTCGGTAATGGTGCCGGCAACGATCATTAGATCGGCCTGACGAGGTGAGAAACGGACAGCCTCAGCGCCGAAGCGTGCGATGTCGTACTTGGGACCCACAACGGCCATGTACTCGATGCCGCAGCAGGCGGTGCCGAAAGGATAGGGCCACAGCGAGTTCTTGCGCGCCCAGGCCAAAAATTCGGCAGCTTTGGTGGTAATGAACGACTGCTCTTCGCCTTGTTGGTGCTTCATATGCTAGCTCGTGCCTCCTGCGCGTCGTTTTGGCGCCCGACATTCTTGGGGGGCGACATTCAAGAATTCAAGCCCCTTAGTCAGTCCCCTCTGATGGACCAAATCCCACAATATAATGCCAGAAAGTGCGCCACGAATCGCGCTTGAAATGATACCCCAGGCGTCTTTAGCGCCACAAACGTGTTCAGCCCCGCAGGCGGAGGCATCCTCTAGGCACCGAACAGGCTCGAAAACATCCTCAACCGCTGTAAAGATATCCAGTACAGACAGCCTTTGTGGTGGAACCGCCAGCCGGTAGCCGCCGCCACGCCCGCGGGTGCTCTGGATGAGTCCACCCTCTTTGAGACGACTGAGAATATGGTCCATGTAGTCGAGCGGGACACCCTGGCGGGAGGCAATATCAGTACGTTGAATCACCAAATCGCCATCGGCACTGTAGTGCTCAGTGAGATCCATCATGATCTTGAGCGCGTAGCGGCTTTTCGAGGTGACATTCATCAGTGCATCCGACCTCAAATTGGGGGGCTTAAACCACCGGGACGATATCGATTATGCTGTCTTCGCCAAATCGTTCTTGCAGCTGCTGCTGAACCCCATTCATGAGCGTTAGCGTCGACGACGGGCAGCCTTGGCAGCCGCCCCCTAGCCGGATGTGGGCGATACCACTCTCAAAGGCCTCGAGACGGGCAAAGCCTGAGTGGAAGGCCAGCATGTCTGAAACCTGACCCTCGAGAAACTCCGCAATCTCTTTGGCTAGGCCACTGAAGCGATCACTGGTTAGCGGCTCGACAAAAGCACCCTGCTCAGACATGCCAAGTAAGGCGCGCATGCCTTCCTCGGCCTCGTCTTTGGTAAGACCGTGGGCCACTTTGCCCGATGGGACATGAACGGCCTGCCAGCTGCCGTCGGCCTTGGTGCTGATGACGACTGATTGAAGTTGACTCATACTGCCACCACCTCCAGGTAAGGATTGAACTCCGTGCGCAGGATACTTTCGATACCTTGTAGGGTGCCCATCATAGCACTAGGGCAACTACCGCAGGCGCCTTGATAGCGAACTGTCAGGATGTTGCCGTCTAGCTCGAGGACCTCAATATCACCGCCATCGGCCTGCAGTCCCGGGCGTATGGTCCGATCGAGGATCTCTTCCAGATGCTGAAGTTCTATGGGTAACGCGGAACGCTCTAGTTTCTTGGGTTTCGACACGGATTCGACAAAGTCTGCATCATGCTCTCCGATACAGTAGCGAATTACGTCCTGCACACTTTGCGATAATGCCGTCCATTCCGAAGCGCCGTTTTGCGTCAACGTGATGACATTTTCGAAGAAGTGCACTTGAGTCACATTGGCGAGACGGAGCAATGCAGTGGCCATAGGCACATGGTCACATTCGGCCATTTCACTGTAGGAAACCTTCCCCTCGCGTTTTATCGGCGCGGACAGAATAAACTTCCAAGCATTAGGATTGGGAGTCCGTTGGGTACGAATCTGTAGGTTGTCAGCCACGTTGGTCATAGACGTCTCACTCGGTCGATACAGTCTTTTGATTGTTAAGAGCACCATTCAGAGCATGCCAGGCAAGAGCGGCACACTTGACCCGTGCTGGGTACTGCCAAATACCAGAAAAGATCTTAAGCTTGCCGAGTTGATGGGCGTCGGTATCAGGATTCAGTGTGCCTTTGAGCAGGCTCTGAAATTCGTGGAATAGCGTTTTGGCAGCCTCTGGCGACTGGCCTTTAAGCGCCATGGTCATCATTGATGCCGAGGCCTTGCATATCGCACAACCACTGCCCTCGAACGCGGCGTCGCTAATGACCTCACTACCGTCGCCAGCAGCGTTAATTTGCAAGTAAACCCATAAGTGGTCGCCACACAGGGGATTGAACCCCTCGGCTTCGTGGGTGTGATGCGCTGGTTTACCAAAATTGCGTGGCTTTTTATTGTGCTCCAGAATTACCTGCTGGTACAGATCGGTCTGCGAACTCATGCGAACAGCCTTTGCACTTTGACGATCGCCGTCACAAGAGTGTCAATCTCGTCCTTGGTGTTATAAAATGCAAGGCTTGCTCTAGCTGTCGCCGGGACCTTGAAGCGATCCATCAGCGGTTGTGTACAGTGATGACCAGCACGAATTGCAATGCCCTCTTGGTCTAGCAAAGTCCCAATGTCGTGTGGGTGGATGTCGTCCAAGACGAAGCCAAGGATACTTGTCTTGTGCGCTGCTTGACCGATTAACCTAAGGCCGTCGAGTTCCTCAAGACGCTCCGTGCCGTATGCGAGCAACGCGGCCTCGGCCGCCGCAATTTGGTCTAAACCCACATTTTGGACGTAATCGATGGCAGCGCCAAGTCCGATAACGCCGGCGATATCAGGGGTACCAGCTTCAAATTTAGCCGGTAGATCAGCATATAGTGTCTTAGCAAAGGTTACGGATTTGATCATATCCCCACCGCCTAGGAAAGGCGGCATGCGGTCTAGTATCTCGCGTCTTCCGTAAAGCACACCTAGCCCAGTTGGCCCAAAGAGCTTGTGCGATGAAAAGGCGACAAAGTCGACACCCAAAGCCTGGACATCGATAGGCATGTGAGCAACTGCTTGAGCTGCGTCCAGTAGCACAGGCACATCGCGACTGTGTGCAAGGTCGATAATGTCCTGGATCGGATTGACTGTACCAAGTGCATTAGATACGGCTACAACCGCCACCAGGCGGGTGCGACTACCAATTAACTCAGCGAACTCGTCCATAAGGAGCTCACCGCGATCATTGATTGGCGCCACACGGAGTACGAGCCCCTGGCGCTCACAGAGCATCTGCCAAGGGACGATATTAGAGTGATGCTCCATGGCGCTGATGACAATCTCGTCCCCAGCCTTGAGCGTTGACCCGTAGCTGTTAGCGACCAGATTAATGCTGGCCGTAGTGCCAGCAGTAAAGATGATTTCTGCTTTTTCCCGTGCGTTCAGAAAGGCTCGCACTTTTTCACGTGATGCTTCGAACTCGGCAGTCGCTTTTTCACTTAGATAATGAACGCCACGGTGTACGTTCGATGCACCAAGCAGCAAATGCCTCTCTACAGCATCAACAACGGGCGTGGGCTTGAGCGTCGTAGCAGCGTTGTCCAAATAAACGAGCGGGCGGCCCCTTGCCGTCGTAGCGAGGATCGGAAAGTCTCGCCGTATGGCGTTGATGTTGAACTCTTTGGAGGTGGCGAGGGTCATACAAAATACTCCTCTGCAATCAACGGTCTCAACCATTCACGAATCACAGGAGCTTTGTAAAGCACCTCGTCGGCAAATCCCATAGTCAGGAGTCGCCGCGCCTCTTCCAGCCCGAGTCCTCGACTACGCAGGTAAAAGATCTGATCGTCCGTCAGCTGTCCAATGCTGGCGCCGTGCGCGCACTTGACGTCATCAGCGTCGATCAGGAGCTCAGGCTTCGTGTCTATTTCGGCGTCATCACTAAGTAGGAGGTTGCGGTTTAGTTGCTGCGCACTTGTGCTTTGTGCATCGCGGCTCACGACCACTTTACCGTTAAAAACGGCCCTACTATCACCGTCTAGGATACCCTTGTATAGCTGACGACTGACGGCGTTTGGTACTAGGTGCCGCATAGTCGTGTGATTATCAATCACTTGACCAGCTTTAGTTAGGTAAAGCCCATTCAGCGTGGCCTCTGCACCCTCTCCACAAAGGCTAACATCGAGATCATGGCGACTCAGTTTGCCACCGCTGGAAAAACAAAATGACTCGAGAGTGGCGCGCGCGCCGAGCTCAACGTGCGCACGACCGATATGCAGGGCCGCGGCTCCTTGGTGATCAATGCGAGACAGTTTCAATGTGGCATTAGTCTCGACGGAGGCCTCGAGGAGGCTATTGGTAAAGACTTTGGTCTCAGTTCCCAATGTCACGTGGGTTTCTACCAGGCTGAGAGATGCACCCTGAGCGACATGCACAAGATGGCGCAGTGCTGTTTGGCTCAGGTGAGCTTCAGCTGTATTCACGTGAATCAGATGCAGAGTCTTCGTTAGCGTCGAGTCAGCGGCTATTTTAATGAGGAGGCCGTTGCCAAGAAATGCTGTGTTTAGCTGGGTAAACGCGTCGCCCCGCGTGAGGGTACGCTCAATCCATGGACGGAGCAGGGACGCTTCTGACTCAAAGGCGTCGGCAATGGGAGCAAAGATCAACCCGTCTAAATGTAAAGGATCACTGAGATCTCCGGCTAGATGACCGTTGACGAATACTAGATTGTGGTATTCCGGCCGCAGCAGCCTGCTGATCTCAGCTTTAACGTCGCGAATGTCAAGAAGAACGGGAGCGACGCCAAACTCAACCTCATTCAAGGTTCTGAGGCTGACGTACTTCCAGGCTTCGTGTTTGCGTGTAGGTAGCCCGTCGGTCCGATACGCGTCAAAGGCCCGTAGTTGCAGTTCAGCCACCCAAGCGGGAGCCTTGCGTAGACTTTGCCACTTACCGAAGGCTGCAGCAAATGGGCTGTGTTGCTCTGTTAGCGCTTGCATCAGGTGCCCACCTTAGTTGAGTAGCCAGTCGTAGCCGCGTTCTTCAATCTCAAGCGCAAGACTCTTGTCACCGCTCTTGATGATGCGCCCACCGGCAAGGACATGGACGTGGTCGGGTACGATGTAGTTCAAGATGCGCTGATAATGCGTGATCAGGACTATGGCGTTATTCTCATTGCGCAACTTATTGACGCCTTCCGATACGAGGCGCAGCGAATCGACATCTAAGCCCGAATCCGTCTCGTCCAAGATCGCAAGCCGCGGTGACAGCACTGCCATCTGAAGAATCTCGTTGCGCTTTTTCTCGCCGCCGGAGAAGTCAACGTTGAGTTGACGCTCAATGAACTTCTCGTTCATGCCGAGAAAGCGAACCTTTTCCCGCAGGAAACTGTCAAAATCCAGAGGATCCATCTCCTCGCCACCTTGGTGACGGCATGCAGCATTGAAAGCAGCACGGAGGAACTCAGCGTTATTAACACCCGGAACTTCGACCGGATATTGGTAGGCGAGGAAGATACCCTCACGGGCGCGCTCATCGGGGCTCAGCTCAAGGAGGCTCTTGGGCTTAAAATTGATATCAAAAAGCACATCCCCGCCAGTCACGGTGTAGTCAGGGTGACCGGCAATGACCTTCGACAGAGTGCTCTTGCCTGAGCCGTTCGGGCCCATAATGGCATGAACCTCACCCTCGTTCACGGTGAGATTTAGTCCCTTGAGGATACTCTTTGCGTCCACTTCAACTTTTAAATCGCGAATCTCTAACATCTTAACCTACGCTCCCTTCGAGCTTCATTTCTAGTAGGCGCACCGCCTCGACGGAAAACTCCAGAGGCAATTCTTTGAACACTTCCTTGCAAAACCCATTGAGCAGCAAACTGATTGCCGCCTCATCATCGAGGCCACGCGATTTGAGGTAGAATACCTGCTCCGCGCTGATCTTTGACGTACTGGCTTCGTGCTCGACGCGCGCAGTTGGATTCTTAACTTCAATGTAAGGGTAGGTATTAGCGCTGCACTTACTGCCAACCAACATGGAGTCGCACTGTGAGAAATTGCGTGCGTTGGTCGCAGATGGCAGTATTTTCACCTGACCGCGATAGCTATTGATCGACTCATCAGCCGATATGCCCTTCGAGACAATCTTACTAGTGGTATGGGCACCAATATGAATCATCTTGGTGCCAGTATCAGCCTGCATCTTATTGTTGGTGAGTGCTACCGAGTAAAACTCGCCACGTGAATAGTCACCCTGCAGAATAACACTGGGGTATTTCCACGTAATCGCCGAACCTGTTTCTACCTGAGTCCACGAAATCTTCGAGCGATCGCCAAGACAGAGGCCACGCTTAGTCACGAAGTTGAAGATCCCGCCCTTGCCGTCTTTGTCTCCGGCGTACCAGTTCTGCACAGTCGAGTACTTAATCTCGGCATCTTTTAGGGCCACGAGCTCAACGACTGCTGCGTGTAGCTGATTCTCATCACGCATGGGCGCTGTGCACCCTTCGAGGTAGCTGACGTAGCTGCCTTCCTCCGCGATGATAAGCGTTCGTTCAAACTGGCCGGTTTCGGCCGCGTTAATGCGGAAGTAAGTCGATAACTCGAGCGGACATCGCACATCTTTAGGGATGTAAACAAATGAGCCATCGCTGAACACGGCAGAGTTCAAGGCGGCGTAGTAATTGTCTTTGTAGGGAACAACGCTACCGAGCCACTTTTTGACCAGTTCGGGATGTTCCCGTACGGCTTCTGAGAAGGAGCAGAAAATGACACCGTGTTTAGCCAACTCATCCTTGTGAGTGGTGGCAACCGATACAGAATCAAAGACAGCATCCACTGCCACACCAGTCAGCCGTTTTTGTTCGGCCAGCGGAATGCCAAGACGATTAAAGGTAGCGATGATCTCAGCATCGACCTCGTCCAAACTCTTGGGGCCCGGAGCTTTTTTCTTTGGTGCCGAATAGTAGCGGATGTCCTGGAAATCGATGGGAGCGTAGTCTACGTGAGCCCATTTAGGCTCCGTCATCTTTTGCCAATGCTTGAAGGCCTTTAGGCGGAACTCGAGGACAAATTCGGGCTCGTTTTTGACCTGCGAGAGACGACGAATGACATTCTCGTCCAGCCCCTTGGGGAAGGCTTCGGCCTCGACCTCGGTGACAAAACCATATTTATATTCGCGGTTTGAGAACGACTGTTTAGCCGCGTCAGACGTCATGCTGACCTCCAAGTCCCAGTATCGTGGACCCTAGGGTAGGGTTGCCGGCGTAAATGTCTACCAATTTGATCGAGATTTTACCAGCGCAACTTGACGGCCACAGAACGGCTCGCATAGGGAGCCGGTTAAAGCCCGTGGCTTGTGATAACAGACTGAAATCATGATTTATTTTAGGGGGGGTGGCGGAGAGGGTGGGATTCGAACCCACGGTCCAGTTGCCCAGACACTAGATTTCGAGTCTAGCACATTCGGCCACTCTGTCACCTCTCCAGGGCCTCGAGTTATAGTCCTATTGAAGAAGCTTTCAAAGGAAAAAGATGAACGCGTATCCATTACACCTCAAGATTGAGGAGTCCGCTGCTCCACCGCCGCGGCCAAAAGACGGCCTGCTGTGAAGGCACCCTCGACGCGGCCACCAACAGCCCAGTCGCCACCTGCACCTAATGCTGCGTCAGAGCTGCAGAGGATGCCAGGGGATCCCGGACTTGCAGGCGAGGCGTAGCGCCACTTGTGTACCAGTGCAACCTGACCCTTGGGTAGTTGACGACCAAGAGCCGTGGCTAGGGCCTCGAGCAAGTGCGGTTTCACCTCCTCTGGAGCTAGCTCCAAAATTTGACGCGAAAGCAGAGGGCCGGCATGTAGGGTCCATGCCGCCGGGTGCACCGTGCGACCGGGTTTGCGATGATTGGCAGCTATCCAATCCAGACCACCAACGCGGACAAAGGCGGCGTCAAAATCAACCTCCAGGGGCGCTTCGAATATGGCCAGACCGGCCCAGCATGGATTCATCGTGATCTGACTAAGTGCTACCTCGAGCTCAGTGCCAACAGCTAGGGCGGCAGCCTGGGCCGGTGGCAGTGCCAGGATCACGTAATCGTACGACGCATCTGAGTTATTGAGGCGCCATAACTTTTCCGGTGTGCGAACCAGCTTTTCAACGGTGTAATCGAATCTGATCTTGGATCTGGGCCAGAGGAGCTCTAGCCAGGAGTTCATGGCAGGCACGCCCAGCCAACGGGTTTGTTGCGTTGCAGGCTCGACTCCGTTGGGTCCGATGTAAGACACGCGTGCTGCCCAAGGTTGGACCAATCCCGCTTTCGTGGCGCGCTCGATGAAACTACTAAACTCCGGCGTTTGCACGGTAAAGAATTGCGCTCCCAGGTCTACGGTCCCCAAACCATCGACCCGTTTGGCAGAGAGGCGTCCCCCCATACCGCGGCTCTTGTCGTAAACATCGATAGCCCACCCCTTTTGCTCTAGGTAGTGTGCACATGTAAGTCCTGCAACCCCAGCGCCGATTACGGCAACGCGTCCCCTACTTGCGGTCATCTTTAACTTCTCCGGCGACTAAACTCGCATTGATGAGAATAGCTCCATGGTGACTTGTGTAAATAACTAAAATGTAGGTGGCTTTAGTAAATACTGATGTCTAAGATCAGAGTAGACATTCGATCCATGAAATTTAGGACTGGAGAATCTTATGCGACTCTTAGCAATGCTATGCTCCGTTATTCTAGCAGGCAACACTGTACTTGCGGCTGAGTCTAAGTCTTCCAAGTTTACTGATCTAGAGGCAACGAACCTGAAGGGCGAGTCAGTGCCCTTCAAAAGTTACGGTGGAAAGGTTGTACTTGTCGTCAATACGGCTTCTAAGTGCGGTTACACACCCCAGTATGGTGGTTTGCAGAAGCTATACGATCAGTACAAAGACCGTGGTCTAGTGGTTTTAGGGTTTCCTAGTGATGACTTTCATCAAGAGGATCTTGACGGCCAGGGCATCACTAAATTCTGCGAGCTAAATTACGGTGTCAAATTCCCTATGTTCAAAAAGACGCACGTGAACGGGAATGAACGCCATCCGGTCTACAAGTATTTGGTCGCTAATGCGTCGAAGACTGGCGATGTGCAGTGGAACTTTGAGAAGTTTTTAGTTAATCGTCGTGGCGAAGTGATCGGCCGTTTTTCCTCGGGCGTTTCACCTAGCGATGGCGAGTTAACCAAGGCGATCGAAGCTGCACTTGCCGACGCTAAGACTTAATGGCCTTGGCGAGTCTGTACATAAACCAGCGATGAACCTCCGCTTGAGTCCATCGGTAGATGATCCACGGTAACGCTGGGACAAAATCATGCACGGCGGCCAGGCAAGCTTGGCCGCCGAGTGTTTCTCTCAATTCCAGGCGACCACGACGGTTGTGGCGCGATACAAGCGCCCCCCCTACCACATAAAAAAGTTGTCTATCCGACGAGCTGCGCTCTGGGCTGTGACGCAACACTAAGAGCGTTATAGGCAGGAATGTTAGCTGTAAGAAAATACGTCCATCATGCCGACGCACCTTGATCAGCAGTGGAAATAGCTTAGGTAACATCGCAAGGTAGCGTTCAGCGACCCACTCCGCGGTTTTGCCGCGCGGAAGCGGTAGGCGCTGAATCGAGCGGACCGTGCTCTCGCGAGATGGTTTAGTGCCCCTGAAGGCATGTGGTTTTTCTACTGCGGCGAGTACCTCGGGCAAATTCTCCCGTGCGGCAGTGACAAAGTCTTTGAGTGGCGGTTGTTCATGGGGCCACTGATGGTCGGGTCGCACCAACATGGACTCCCTTAGACTACTGATCAGCGGATAAACTAAATCCTTGGGTGCGCCGGTGACTAAACTGACCCACAGTCTACTGAGGCCGATGGTGAAGAGTGGTGCATTGAGAAAGGTACGCCTCTTACCGAGCAGCTTAGCGGTGGTCTCGAGCATTTCGCGGTAACTTACGGCAGGCTTAGCGCCAAGATCAAAGGTGCGGCCTTGCAGCTCTGCATGCTCCAAACATTGTGCCAAGCAGCGGACTACATCATCGAGAACTGCCACCTGGCAACTGTTGCGCGTCCACGCGGGACAAACCATAAGCGGGAGGCGTTGCACCAGCCTCACCATCATCGTGAAGGATGATCCTTGTGGTCCAACGATCATACCTGCGCGAAGGCAGGTCACTGTCGGGACATAGGATCGCAGTGCGGTTTCAACCTCTAACCGACTCAAAAGGTGTTCGGATATCGTAGCCCCAGTTGGAGCTAGTCCGCTCAGGTAGATGACATGATTGACGCCACGCATACGTGCGGTGCGTGCAAAATTATCAGCGAGACTCAGATCAAAATCGGCAAAGCTACCCTGATTTAATCGTGCTCCCGGCAACATCGAATGCACTAGGTAATACGCCGCATCGATATCGTTGAGTGCATGCTCTAGTTGCAGGGAATTATGGAGGTCGCAGCTGACGGCATGATAGCGACCTTGTGCCCGAGGATGATCGAGCTGCAGGGGCGTCCGGCTAAGAGCAACCACCTCGTGATCGGTGTGATCGAGCAAATATTTGATGAGGGCTCGACCGACAAATCCAGATGCCCCGACCACGGCAACGCGCATGCTAACTCCACCACTTAGTCCAGTGATGATACTAGCTCATGTCGCGAACGGGTCCAAGCCGGCAAGAGGTCAGGGTAGCAATGGCTCGCCAGACTCGCGTAAGGCCTGCTCATGAGCTATCATCCGCGCGCGCTGATCTGTGAGATCAACCTCGCCACTTTCATAGGTAGCAGGGTTAACATGGTTTTCCAGCACCTTGTGTGGGCGCGACCCCCCTGCTTCCTCCCGCGCAGATTCGCACGATAGGCAAAAAGCAGTCTCCGGAATCGCTTTCAGTCTCTCAAGCGCAATTTCCTGATTGCATGCCTCACACACCCCGTAGCGCCCCTCGTGCAGCCGCCCGATGGCCTCATCGATCTGGCTCAGTGCCGTGGCTTCCATGTTAGTAATCATGAGCTCGGTATGTTGATCAGCAGCGTCCGCTCCGAGATCGGCTGGATGGAGCCGCAAGTGACTCAAATCTCCGGTCGCATCTTGCGACAGGTCAATGAGGGCATGCTGTTTAGCAGTGTTCATGGCCTCAAGAACCTCAGTCCGTTTAGTGGTAAGCGCGGACAGGAAGGTCTTCAGTTGTGAGCGTGTGAGCATGTTAAACTCCTTGACTCTCTCGTCATGTAACACTGCATCATGCGTGCCAGCGCGATTTGCCACAGTGTGCTGCTAGGAGTTTGTTCGGAAAAAGCAAATTGAAATTTATTCTTTATCGATTTTGACAAAACAAAAAGCAGCCCCATATTTCTCTCAAGGCAGCACTTCTGGCGCTGCCACTGAGTTGAGAAAGGAATCAGTATGGGGAGCATGTCCTCCAGTATCTTCAGCACTCTAGCCTTAAGTGTCCTATGTATCTTTGCTACGAGAGCCTGCCTTAAGCTCAAAGCCCCTGCTTTTTCCTTGGCTTATATCCGTACGCGGGATCGGACGAGACGGTAGCGGCTGTGCCAATCCCGGCGTGGAGGTGGCGGGTCGAATAGCGACCTGCCACTTACTTTGTTTAAAACAAATAAAAATATCATAAGTATCTATTTAAGATAATTAACAAACGAGCCGATAACCATACTGATGCGGGTGGCCAGCTAACCCACAGGTCACGACCGGCAATTTGTGGATAGGAGTAATTATGGCTTTTATGAAACGAGTGTTTCTCTTTTTGATGGTGAACATGCTGATCGTGGTCACCATTTCGACCGTCCTCTCACTCCTGGGAGTAAGCCCTTACCTAACGGCACAGGGCATCGATTATCAGTCATTGTTGACGTTTTGCCTGGTTTGGGGATTTGGTGGTGCTCTGATTTCTCTCGGGCTTTCCAGAGTCATGGCTAAATGGATGATGAGCGTCAAAGTGATTTCCGAGACGGATGCGAGTCCGGATGCCCGCTGGTTGCAAGCTACGGTCGCACGCCTGGCGAGCCAAGCTGGTCTACCTGGGACGCCAGAAGTCGGGGTATACGACAGCGACAGTCCTAACGCCTTTGCGACGGGTCCGACTAAATCCAGGGCCCTTGTGGCGGTGTCAACAGGTCTCCTGCGCAATATGCAAAAACAAGAGCTGGAGGGTGTGCTCGCTCACGAAGTGGCGCACATCGCTAATGGCGACATGGTCACGATGACATTGCTGCAGGGCGTGGTTAATGCATTTGTGATGTTCTTTGCCAGGGTCATTGGTTTCGCGGCAGGACAGCTGGTTGACTCCGAAAAACGGGGTCTAGTTCGTTACGTAACGGTGATCCTTTTTGAAGTCGTGTTTAGCCTCCTCGGTATGATGGCGGTAGCAGCATTTTCGCGTTACCGCGAATACCGTGCTGACGGTGGTGGTGCTGATCTCGTAGGACGCGGCAAAATGATTGCAGCTTTGCAGTCTTTGCAACGCACGGCAGAAGTGCCGGAGGGCGCACCACAGTCGATAGCTGCGTTTCAGATTTCTGCTGGAGGCCGCGCAGGAATACTGGCGCTGTTCTCGACGCATCCGCCGCTTGCTGAGCGCATCCGTAAGTTGCAGCAAAATTAAACGGTGTATCGAACTTAGATCAAACTCCTGCGAGATAGCATCTAATGTCTCGCAGGAAACCATGATTGCCTAGTGTGTCGGTATCGAAAAAAAATAAGTTACAGTTTTGGTTTTTTAACTTTTGCGGGAGCTATTGCTTTGCTACATCACCGCCACGTTTTAAAGAAAGGCGGTAAATCATGGTAAAAGATTTAGTTGTTGTGGCATCGATGGCGAGATTAGTTAAGGGCGCACTAGTATCTTCGGTCTTTGTGGCCGGGATGGCTCACGCGCAGGAATGGTCAGAAGAGTGCCTCTGGCCAGGTAGCTGGGATTCGGCCTACGTCCCATGCGTATCGGCAGTTGACTACGGTAACGGTCATGTAGATCCAGGTTGGACAGGCGGTGGGTCATCAGGTGGATCGTCAGGATCGGGCAATAACTGCTACGCTTACAACCGCGACGGCAGAACATGTTCCTTCGTCGGTTACTCCGAGGGCCAAGTTGGTACGCCGTGGGGTCAGGGTGCTGGAACATTCCGTTGCACCAATGGTTGTCTGCAGTACGTTAATCAGTGAGTGAAAGCGCCTCAGGGATGAGGCTTTGCCAAGCTCGTGGTCAATCGCCTCCTTTTTCGAGTGGTCTAAGTGCCCGAATTTTTGAAGAATTTTGAGTTTTCTGCAACCCTCTGACTTTGCTCGGACTTTATCTCTGGCCAAAACAATCCCTGCCTACAAAAACTAGCGATCGCAAACAGCGTTGTAAGCTGCTGAAATCATAGGGTCAAAAAAATACTTTTAAAGATCCGCTCAAGCAGCGTCGAACCCCGCTTTTGAGGGAAAAGAGGGACATTTCGTCCACCTCTCAAAGTGTTTGGTTGGATCGGATGGGCACTGTAAACGCCAAATCGCAGAGTACGATCGCTGCCGCTGCGCGCGGTATTGCGTGCCTCGTTGGTGTTGTGTTTGTTGCTCTCCTTGCGGAATCATCTCGCGCAGTTGGAGAAGAAACTTTTAGCATGAATTACGCAGGACGCCTCACGCAAGCCAACGGCGCTCCCGTTGAGGGCGCGGTAGATATCGAGGTGAGCTTCTGGAGCGCTGCCACTGAAGGCGAGCAGCGCGGGCGCAGCATCAGCAAGCCTGGCATCAATCTAAGCAACGGCCTCTTCGCCATCGATCTTCCCTTTTCAGGCCCCGATCTTGCTGCAGTGTTTGGTAACGGTACCAGCGCAGTCTATATCGAGATTAGTGCTGGCGGTAAAACTTATCCCCGCCAACGCTACATATACACGCCATTGGCGCTGCGCATCCCGGTGGACGAGAGTCATTTTGACTATAGTGACACGAGTGGCAAGCTCCGCATTAAAATGGATAGCGGAGCGACCGACGGCAGTGTCATGACTAGCGATGGTCGCGGTGGCTTTACTTGGAAAAAAATCGACGCCACCCAGTTAGTCGCCAAGAACGAAGCTAATGCTGCACCGACTGATAAGCAGGTACTTACATATAGCAACGGCAAGTGGATCGCCGCTGATGTTGCCCAGGCTACGGGCTTTGTGACCGAACTAAGCGGTGTCGCACCCATCACCGTCGCGGGGGCAGGAACAGCACCCAATATTAGTATCGCTAAGGCTAGCGGCACAGCTTCGGGTTATTTGAGTTCAGGAGATTGGAGTAATTTCAACACAAAACAAGATGCTCTTGGATTCACGCCGATAAACAAGGCTGGCGATACTCTCGGTGGCACAATCAATATGAACGGCAAGACCCTTACTGGTCTCGCCACGCCTGCTGACGCGAGTGATGCAGCATCCAAGAGCTACGTTGATACGTCAGCGCTCCGCCAAGATGGATCGGTGCCACTTATCGGAGCGTGGAATGTCGGTGGCAAAGACATCGTCAATAGCGGCAACTTAGGCATCGGCTCCACTGAGCCCTCAGCTAAACTCGACGTCATCGGTCAGATCAAAATCCAAGGTGGCTCGCCCGGTGCGGGTAAAGTCCTCACCAGTGATGCCAACGGTCTAGCCTCGTGGACTGCGCCTGCAGTTGGTAGCGTCACATCAATCAATACCGGTGTGGGTCTTACTGGTGGCCCTATCACTGGATCGGGTACCATCGAACTTGCAAACACTAACGTCACACCTGGCACCTTCAACCGAGCAACGATTTCCGTCGATCAACAAGGACGACTCACGGCAGCAAGTAGCGGCCCTGCCATTACGGACGCAGATATCGACGCAGTAGCGAACATCGCCCAGACAAAGATTAGCGGCCTAGGCACATCGCTGGCCAGCAAAGAGCCAACCATTGCCGGTGGCACGACGTCACAATACTGGCGCGGTGATAAATCTTGGCAGGCACTTGATTCTGACGCTGTCACTGAGGGGACCAATCAGTACTTCACCGCAGCCAGAGCTAAAGGCGTATTCACGGCCACAGCACCAGTGAGCTACAACTTCACCACTGGTGATATTGCGATTTCTCAAGGTAGCGGTACTACCAATGGGTATTTGAGCTCAGCCGATTGGACCACGTTTAACAATAAGCAGAATGCGCTCGGTTACGTTCCGCTAAACAAAGCCGGCGACACAATTTCTGGCAACCTGGTCATGGCCAGTGCCAAAGTCTTTGGTCTCAGCCCCAACGCCTCGGATCCAGCACTAAGTGGTGACGCTGACGAAGGCAAAATGTGGTTTAACAGCACCAGTAACGAGCTCAAGTATTGGGACGGAGCCACTGTTAAAACGCTTGGCGTAGCAGGATCAGGGCTGCAAAGCTTCAACGGGCAGACAAATAATAGCCAAACCTTGGCCACCGGGTGGTCTTCGGGCACTGCACCCAACTGGGTCTCCAGTGCTGGGACTCATACCTTAAACATCCCCCTTGCCTCAAGCGCTGGGGTGGCTGCAGGTCTTATTTCGACAGCAGACTATACGACGTTTAATACTAAAGTCGGCAATGTCACCGCTGGAAACGGCATGCAAGTATCCACCGTGGGTACAACGGCAACGGTAAGTCTGCCAGTCACCGGCACAGTAGGCACCTATACAAAGGTGACCACCGATGCTTACGGCCGTATCACCACCGGAACATCGCTCGCTGCGGCGGACTTACCACCTCACAGTGCAGGCCTCATAACTTCTGGGACTCTGAATGTCGCTAACGGTGGTACGGGTCTTAACACCGCGCCATCTAACGGACAGTTACTCATCGGTAACGCAGGTAACTTTGCTCTCGGTACTTTGAATCAGGGCGCCAAAGCCGGTGTTAGCATTGCAAGCGGGGCCGGGTCCATCACGCTGGATACGGCTCAGGATATCCGCACCTCAGCATCGCCTACGTTTAATAGCCTATCGGTCTCGTCACTGACAGCTCCTGTGATTTTGCAAGCAGCAAGTGCAGCGCCCAATTTGAGCGCTGCGGGCCAAGGCAAAATCTACTTCGACCAAACCGACAACGAATTCAAAATCTCGCAAAATGGTGGCGCCTACACCAAATTAGCCTCCGGCGGCACCGTCACCAATATCACTACAGGCACTGGTCTCACTGGTGGACCTATCACGGCAACAGGCACCATCAGCCTCAGTGACACTGCCGTCATACCAGGCAGCTACACACGCGCCAATATCACCGTCGATGCGCAGGGTCGGCTCACTGCGGCACAAAGCGCTGCGACCATTGTCGATGCTGACGTCGCCGTTGGTGCTGCCATCGCTCAGTCCAAGATCAGCGGACTCACCGCGGATCTCGCCGCTAAAGAATCTACTGTCGCTGCAGGCACCAACACGCAGTATTACCGCGGTGACAAGACCTGGCAGACGCTGAATACGACTGTAGTGACTGAGGGCACCAATCAGTACTTTACACCAGCGCGGGCCATATCTTCACTTTCTGGCAGTGCGCCGATCACTTATAGCACCGTCACTGGAACGATCGGCATTGGTCAGTCTAGTGGATCAAGCAGTGGGTATCTAAGCTCCGCAGATTGGAGCACATTTAACGCTAAGCAAAACGCTATTGGTTATACGCCGTTCAATAAAGCGGGTGATACCTTAACTGGCGCACTAAACGCTGGCGGATTTGATATTAACAGCACCGGTAATATTCAGATGGCTGCGTCGAAGACCTTGGCCTTTAGCAACAATACAACTGACCCGGTAGGCCTTACTGTCGCGGATAAAGGCAAAACATGGTTCAATGCGACATCTAACCAGTTGAGATACTGGGATGGCACTGCCGTCCAGACAGTCGGTGCCGTGGGTGCCGCTATCGCGACGCTCAACGGGCTGAGTGGAGCTAGTCAGTCCTTTGGGAACCCTGGTACCACTGGCACGGTCCCTGCCTGGGTATCCACGAGTAACATCCATACACTTAATATCCCGATGGCCTCGGCGGCTAACGTCACAGCTGGTTTGATTTCAAACGCAGATTACGCAGCATTTAATGCAAAACAGCCGGCAGGCAGTTATATCACCTCGCTCAGTGGAGATATCACTACCTCGGGTTTTGCCGCAGGAACTGCCACTGCGACTCTATCAACGGTTGCAGCCGCAGGTACTTCGACCAAAGTGACCTATGACGTCAAAGGGCGCGTCACTTCTGGCACTTCCTTAGTCGCGGCTGACATTCCGCCTCACAGCGCGGCGATGATAACGTCGGGGACTCTAGCCGTAGCTAACGGTGGTACGGGCGTGTCAAGTTTAGCGTCTAATTCAGTTGTTTTGGGTAACGGCGGAAGTGCATTGCAAACCGTTGCACCAGGCAACTCTGGCAACGTTCTGACCTCTAGCGGAGGCACTTGGGTAAGTTCTCCGGTTCCCTCAATCAACTGGGCGGCGCCAGGAGCGATTGGTGCCACGACCGCAAGCTCGGGCGCGTTTACTACCCTGACGACCAGTGGCAATGTAGGCGTCGGGACCACGGCATCAGCGTCGTCATTGCAAGTGGCCTACGATTACACCAGTACCAATATTGACTATGCTCAGCTCACGCTGACGGGGTCCACCAACTCTGCTCGTGGCCTGACTTTGGGGTTCGACACGACCAATAACTTTGGGTGGATTTACGCGAGAGAGAGCGGCATCAACGTCAGGAATTTGATTCTTCAAGGCCCAGGTGGGAGCGTAGGGATTGGGACCACGAATCCAGGAGCCTCGCTGCATGTCCAGAGAACAGGCACATCGAATCCCACCTTTGTCTCTGGCGATGCTTTAGTCGTGAGCAGCACCGGTGGAGCTGGCTATTGGAATGCGATCAACGTAGTGAGCGGCGATAGCGGTGCATCACAACTGAAGTTCAGCTCGGCAACCAATAACGGTTACGGTGTGATACATTACGACAATGCCAGTAACGATATGGCGATTAAGACAAATAATACCGAGCGCCTGAGGATTACCGGTAACGGCACTATCGGCATCGGTACAGCGACTCCCGGAGACTACTTGCATTTATACACCGGCGTGACCAACTCAGGTCTGACATTGACCGGGAACAACAGCGCTTTTGTTGCACTTCGCGCAAATCTTAGCCAAGGTGCCTTTAACAGCATGACTACCTTGGGTGACAGAGGTTTGATTTACGGCGGCGGTTCGATTGGGAATCCCGGTGGTGGATTTGTCATTGTGCCTTGGGCTAATGCCTCTAGTGGTATCAGACTGGATGCGAGCGGCAACTTGGGAGTCGGTTTTGCCTCTCCCACGGCCAAGCTCCATGTGTCCGGCCAGGTTGCTGTGGCAATGCCGGCCAATAGTGTACCAACCGCAACCACGCAAACATTAGATTGGAATGCAGGTAACCTGCAGGTAGTCGACCTCGCGAGTGCGACGGGTAATGTGACTCTCACGATGTCCAACCCGGTTGCAGGCGCATCATACGGTATTAAGATTATTCAGGGCGCCAATGCTCGCAATATTGTGTGGCCGGCTAGCGTAAAATGGCCTGGCGGAATCCCCTACTCCGTGAGTACGATTTCGGGTGCGGTTGATTTTGTGACTATGTTCTATGACGGGAGCGTCTACTATGCGTCTGCGGGCAAGAATTACCAGTAATTGGTGGCCGTCTCGGCGCTGGTTACTAGTTGCGCCGCCTTTGGTTGTGGCTGCCACCGCATTGGCTTTCCCGCAGCTTGGACTGATGCATGGCGCAAACGCGACTAATGGCGACAACTCCACTACGATGCCTGTACTTATGTTGCACATGGACGGTGCCAATAACGCTACGACTGTGCTCGATTCTGTAGGAGGGATGATCACTACCGTCGGTACGGCGAAATTGTCAACGGCCACGGCTGTGCAAGGGACGGCCAGTTTGAGTCTACCGGGCACCTCCGGCAATTACGTCAAGGCAAGCCAAAGCGATGTCTATGCGATGGGGACTAATGACTTCACTATCGAAGCCTTTATCAAGACCTCGTCAGCAACTAGTCAGACTATAGTGGGTATGTGGGACGGCAGCAATACGGCATCACATACCATATTTGGTGTGGAGAGCACAGGCAAGTTAGCTTTAGCTCTCGCAGATCTAAATTTGAATGATTTTGCACTCACTGGAGGTAGTGGGGTTACCGATGGTCGTTGGCACCATGCCGCTTACACTAGAATGGGAAATACCCATACTTTGTGGTTAGATGGCAACAACGTAGCAAGTATTGTATCGTCAGCGGCTCGCTTTGCAAGCAACGTCGACCTCTACATTGGGCAGTATCAGTGCTGTTACTACTATCCATTTAACGGCAATATCGACGATCTTCGGATTACTAAGGGCAAGGCCCTTTATACGACGTCATTTGTACCACCTGTGCAGCAATTTTACGATGTGGCGGGACCAGCTTCGATTCCAAATTTAAAGCTATGGTTACGTGCCGACGGCATCAGCGGAGTTGCAGATGGAAGCCCGGTTGCAACTTGGACCGATGCGAGTGGCAATGGATTTGCAGTATCTCAAGCCACCGGATCTAGCCAGCCTATTTTTAGGACTAATCAAATTAACGGTAAGCCAGTACTGCGTTTTAATGGCGCCGGACATTTTTTGCAGGGCAACTATACGGGCACGGTAACAGGAAAGACTATGGTGGTCGTCACCACTTTGGCCACGCTAACACCAACTGGCACGGCCAGTGCGGGATGTCCTCTGTCTGTGCAGAGTGCAGATGGCTTTGTGTTCGACGCGATTGACTACAACGAATCGGCAGCCAAGCGGTGGCACAATGGATCCGACTTTGGCTATAGGAATGCCGCCACGGTATCACCAGTTGATGAGACAGTGCTCGGACCTCACGTGATCGCCATTCGGTCCACCACCTCGAGTTACGTACTTTATCGTGATGGCTTGGTGCTTCAGTCGACTACAGCCTACTCGCCTCCGTCTATAAGCTCGGGTAAATTCAACGTGGCCTACCGTCATACGGGGGGTGGTAATCCCTATTATTACGGTGATATCGCCGAGGCAATCATTTACGACCGCGCTATCACCGATGCCGAGCGTCACCGACTCGAGTATTACCTTAGTAACAAATACAATCTTGGCATGCCGGCAAAAACCTGTGCCGAACTTCTCAACACCGGTAAATCTGTGGGCGACGGTGTTTATACCGTCGATCCGGATGGCATTACCGGTACCTTAGGGGCGACGAGCGTCTACTGCGATATGACGACTGATGGTGGGGGGTGGACGCTCGTAGCGGCCACAAACTCAAATGCATCGACCCCTGTAGCAAGTAGCCTGCTTGCGCCAACGACCCCTGGACTTTTAAACGCGACCATACTTCCAGCGCTCGCTCAAAATAGCAGCACGGTGCGTATCCTGGCACCAGCATACTCTGTAAACATAAAGAGTACCGATACATTTCCAATTTCAAGGCTTCGGAGCTATTACGGCCTGTCTGACGACGCAACTATGGGCAATGCTGGGGCACACTGGAGTCCAGGATACTCCAACCTTGCTTATACCTGTGCTTGCACCGGCAATCAGACGCTATCGGAGAATATATACCACGCGTGCTGTAACGGTACGAACGGCTTCCATTGGCATCCGTTAAGCACTGTCTCGAGGTGGTCTTGGCCTGATGCAAGTACGACGCTCACCCTGTGGGTGAAATAAGCAAATTAAACGTCTAAAACATCCATCCGGCGCGAAACGATAGAAAAGTTGGGTTTATACTCTTCGCTGATTGCTTTGCATCATTATGAAACTTATCCTCTTCAGCTGTATGGGCATCTGGATGTGCGTAAGTTTCCTTAATCACGGCACCGAACGGAACATACATCCTGATCCAGTCCACGGCCATGATAAATCCATTCTCCCATGACCACGCATTGCCAATCAAAGCTGACGTGTAAAGATAACGTCCAGCCACTTGACCTGACGCTTCATCGTTCGTAGTGCGGTAACTCGCTATTTCACTGGCGGCTCCGAATTCAAGGGCTATGTTTGCTGAGTTGCCTATAAAGTGACGCGCCTCAATCCTGGTGTCTCGATAAGAGAGGCGTGTGTCGGAAAGTTTAGCCGCACTTTCTGCGTCCAATATACCTCTGCGCGCTGCTTCTCCGCTGCTATCGTTTGCGGTGAATGCGAGGCCAATATTTGTTTGTGGCGTTATGAATCGCGTCAATAGAATTCCAGAATCGGAAGAAATGGAGACCGCAAACCTTTTTCCCTCGCGGGCCTTGGCGGAGCTTCCTTCATCTGGTTTGGTCTCTTCGGGAGATGGCTTTAATACTGAGAGGCTTCTCATAAGCGAGGCGTCAAGCGGCACATCAATTCCAAATTGAGCGTAAAGGCCACTGTCGTGTTCGCCGATGATGGTGTCATAATAGTATCCATCATTGCCGAGGACACCACGTTGTTGCCCGATAGTCTCGTCGCCGGCTTCGTTTTCGACACCGATATGAGCACGAGCTAAGTAGGAGTAACCTAGGGTCGCCGCGATTTTCACACGGTTTTCAATCTCGTGCTGGATGCCAAAGCCAATGTGCGTATAGAGCAGAGCGAAGTCGGTCTTACGGTCTAGGACTACTGGCGACACGCGGCACTCGATGTCATTGCATTTAGGGGCACCAAAACGACTTCGTTCCTCATCTGACAAGGTCTCATTGGTGCGTGTGTAAGCAATAGGTCGCTTGCCCAGACCTCGATGGTAGGATACTCCCCATTCGACGCGTCCAAAGCCAATGTCAACGGCTTGCATGAACACTGCGGGGGGCGAAAAAGCCCATACCCTGGGACCAACCAGACCCACGCCTAGCTCGACCGGCGTAAAGATGCCGTACTTCCAGCCTGCCCGTAACCCAACGAGAGTGTATGGTGCACGACCGATACCACCTGCGGTACCAATATAAAGGCGCGAGAGATTCTTAGCGCTCTTTGTGGGAGTCTTCAGCCTGAACCTGCATCGACGCGAGTAAAGCAGCAAAGATGACAAGTAACCTAAGGATGTCTTTTGCAGCTGTCAATTAGGCCACCAATCGTCGCAAGTCAGGGTTCCTTAAGTAAAGTCCTGCCCATAGTAGGATGCCAAATACGACGGGTAGGCTGAGTTCAAATGGGCCGTGGGCGTTGCGTAAGTGAATACACACAACTCCTCCCAGATAGCCCGTAAGTAGAATAGCTCCTATGAACGAGGTGCGCGGTACGAGATAAAGCAAGGTGCTTAGTAGGAGAACGACGCCCAAAGGTAGGATGGTGGATTCCGTCAGTCCCAGCGCTAGAGTTGCATCCACCACTTGCGCTGGTTTTACGAATTTCATCACAGCGTCAAGGAGTAATAGAATTCCGACAGAACCAGAAAAAAAACGTCCAACCCAAAGAGCCGGTCTTGAAATCTCAGCTGTCATTGCAGCTCCCGTATGTTTCCGAATTTTTTTAGATTAAAACATGGTGGGCCGGGATCATCAAGGCGCCGCTACGATAAACACCTTACCTGCCGTGATGTGATCATAAAGCATCGGACCGGCAAATGCTTTCGTTACCTGGAAGGTGACGGAAGTACCCGGCTTGATAGGATTGCGTGCATGCGGAAACGGGGCACCACCAGTGTGGAGCAAATGATCAACCGTATCCTCGTTGGTGATCTTTAGGCTCTGACCGACTTTGAGGTTTATCGTGGTAGCGGCATCGTTCCATGGTCCATTGCCGGTCCCTGCCTTAATTTTGAACTCTACGACATTAGGTTGCGTGTTGGTAGCGGGCGTAGATGGCGGCGGATTCATGGGTGTTAGAGTTTGTACTGTTGTCTCCGGTGACTTCTCTTTTTCTTTAAATCAACCGGAGCGTCGTCGTGCTCGTGCGGTTCGGCAATACTAGTCTCGACGGTATCGTCTACCGATTTCGAGGCATCTGACGAAGCCGGGCTGTTTACTTTGCGGCCGGAAGCACTGCGCTGCGGCGACTCGGTCTGGGATGCCTGGTCGTAGCAAGAGGACAAAACGGCAAGTCCTAGACTGATCGCCAAGATATGTCTCGTCATGATGCGCTCCGGGAATTGAAGCAAAGCCACCGAGGTCTGCCACTGAGTATATCGGCAAGGGAGAGCGAAAACCTGAGTTTAAGTTTGGGTTAAGTCGTATTGCCCTGTTCTGGATTGGGAGCTAATGTTTTTTCTTAGTGCTTATGGTATGTTGCCAAAGTGGTATCGGTGTACGGTGAATGCTTTTCATGCTGGTAGCGACCGCCGTGAGCCATGACTAAATCACTGATCGTGGAGTTAACATGTTTAGGAATTCGCTCGCCCCCCTGGCTCTAATGACGACTCTTTTCTTGAGTGGATGCGGCTGGCAGCAGATCCCACAAGCCAAGAATGACGTCGAGGCGACGACGGCGGAAATCACAAATCAGTACAAGCGCCGCGCTGACCTGATTCCGAATCTGGTGGAAGTCGTCAAGGGCTACGCTGGCCACGAGCAGGAGACCTTGACGGCGGTCGTTGAGGCGCGCGCCAAAGCTACCGCGGTGAACATCGACCCGAGTCGGGTGACACCACAACAGCTTAAAGAGTTTCAAGACTCTCAGGGTCAACTCAGTCAGGCACTCGGTCGTCTTATGGTGGTGACGGAACGCTATCCCGAACTAAAAGCCAACGAAAACTTTCGCGACTTGCAGGCACAACTCGAGGGTACAGAGAACCGCATTACGATCGCCCGGCAGCGGCACATTGAAACAATCAAGGCATTCAACAACCTAATTACCGTGCCGCCAACGAGCTGGACAAACGCGCTACTTTACCATTTTGAAAAAATGCCACAGTGGTCTCTCAGCGAGTCTGAACAAAAAGCAGTTGAGATAGCGCCGAAGGTTCAGTTTTGAGGGCTTGGTTTTTCTCCATAATGGTGACGATGTTCAGTCAAGTGGCTGATGCGTCTCCGGACTTTGTCGTGCCGCCGCTGACTGGCCCAGTGGTGGATACGGCGCATTTGCTTGAGCCCCAATCGGAAACTTTTCTGTCTCAGAGGCTACGTGCCCTGCGTGAGCAGGGCGGTAGTCAAATTGTAGTACTGACTGTCGATGAGTTACATGGTTTGCCCATAGAACAGGCAAGCATTCAGGTCACCGACGCGTGGAAACTAGGCTCAGCCACCAAGGATAACGGCATACTCTTACTCATCGCTGCCAAAGAGCGTGCAGTGCGTATTGAGGTAGGCCAAGGACTTGAGGGACAACTCACTGACGCCTATTCACGCCGCATTATCGATCGCGTCATAGTCCCCAGGTTTCGGGCATCTGATATCGATGGCGGTGTGATTGCTGGTGTTGGTGCCATACTCCAGTACACCGATCCAGACTTCGTGTTTGGCGGGGAGCCGCAACCCGACGCGTCTCGTCGTGGGTGGTCGATGCCATTTTTGATTTGGCTCGTCATTTTCGTATTTATTTGGCTGCGTTCCCTCAGTGGCGGTGGTCCGGGTGGTGGTTTGCGCTCTGGATATAGACGCTCAGGTCCCACCTCCTGGGGCGGCGGTGGCTTTGGAGGCGGTGGCTTTTCGGGAGGCGGTGGTTTTGGTGGTGGAGGATTTTCAGGCGGTGGCGGTGGGTTCTCTGGTGGAGGTGCGTCCGGGCGATGGTAACAAATGCAGTCCCAAGCATTCCCAAGTGGCTGAAATCAAAACTTGTGCATGATGACATCGACCAAGTGGTTCGTGCTATCCATCAGGCAGAAGCGGACACCGATGGAGAAATTGTACCCTTCATTGTACGGAGATCGGTTCCCGTTAGTCACGGCGGCTCCTTGTGTGTCCTAAGTCTCTGGCTTTTGGCGGCTCCAGTCGCCCTGATTGTGGGTTCGCAACATCACTGGCTCCTGTTGGCTGCCCTTGCAACGGCGCTAGCATGGCTTGGGTTGTGGCTAGGGACTACGGGTTTTGTGATTCGCCTGATTACCCCCAATCCCGAGATTGACCGCCTCGTGTGGCAGCGTGCTAAAGCTGAGTTCTACAATGAGGGTATAGGTCGCACCAAACGCTCCACTGGCATATTGATTTTCTTATCCATGGATGAACATCGTGCCGTGGTTTTGGCTGACCATGCGATCGGGGCGAAACATCCGCCGGAAACCTGGCAAGAGGTCTGTGATCTGGTCACTGGGGGACTACGTAACGGCACCCTTAAAGACGGCTTATGTCAGGCTATTGCGCGCAGCGGTGCTATCATCCGGCCGTACTTTCCCAAGGCTATCGATACCACCAACGAGCTCCCCGATCGGCTAGTGATTCGCGAGTGAACGATAGCGATGCCTGGATACTGCGAGCAAGGAAGCGCGTGTAGATGTTGCAGACCAGCGACTACCGATGGCATGCCAGCACTCATCAATCGTGCGCGCCGTTAGCGCCGGGGTCATAAAATGGAAAGTGATTACTGATATATAGTGCGGGTGGCGGAGAGAGTGGGATTCGAACCCACGTTACCTGTTAGAGTAAACACGCTTTCCAAGCGTGCGCCTTCAGCCACTCGGCCATCTCTCCATCGGAACTAAGTGGTTAATCCAGCAAGGGGCTTCTGCGCAAGTGTAAATCCGAGGCGGAGTCAAAAAGTGATGTCGCAGTGAATTATGTTGACGGTGGGGGGCGACAGGCTTATAAGTACCACCTACTGAGGTCACTACCGCGGGGTGGAGAAGCCTGGTATCTCGTCGGGCTCATAACCCGAAGATCGCACGTTCAAATCGTGCCCCCGCTACCAAAATACAGAAGTCCCTGGATGTGCAAGCAGCCAGGGACTTCTTGCGTTTGACCTCTCTGGTAATCGCCTCATTGGTGTGCGATCGTATCTAGCCTCAGGATTAGATTCTCCCCTCCTGTTCAGAGGAGTACCAGACGTGACTCACCCCAACTCAAATTTGCTTCGGGTTGCTACGAGTGGTGACTATCCGCCATTCACCATGACGACATCGAGCGGCTATCATGGGTTTGACATCGATCTGACCCAACTGATTGCTGCTAAGTTAGGTAAGGGCGTCGAATTTCGTGGTTTCTCCTGGAGCGAGTTCTCAGCACTCGAGCAGATCTGTGCACAGCCAGAGTTACCCTCAGATCTTGCTTTTGACGTCATCGTTTCCGGTATTACCGTCACATCTGAACGGAGAAAGTTTGGACTGTTTACGAGGCCCTATCTTAGGAATCGCGCTGTGGTGCTCGGGCCTAAATCGGTACCGAGACCAGTAGATCTTACGGAGTCGAAGCTAACCCTTGGCGTCAACCATGGTGGTTATCTAGAGGGACTAGCGCGTCGTAGTTTTCCTACAATGAATATTTTAACAACGCGCGATAATCTAAACCTAGCAACTTTAATCGATAACGGCGCTGATTGCATCATGACGGATAGTCTTGAGGCAGCGACGATACTGCGTCATGGTCAATTAGATCTTTGGGCCGAGCTCGCGCGCCATGATATTGCCATTTACATGCCTAAAGTACTTATACAGCTTTGTGCTGAGATTGATGCCATCCTGCACACGATGTTGCGTGACGGTACTTTGGTGAACATCGCTAAACGGCATGGAATCATTGAAAGTCTTTTGCCACAACTCTAAGTTGATAAACAAAAAATCATTATTACGAGGCCTTCCCGACACTCGGTTAGGCCTTTGAAGTTTAGCGAAGGTTAAAAAAATAAGTACATAGTATTTGATAGTTAGCGGCTTTGTGTCCTCGGCGTCTCAAGTCTAAGGCGCTGGCGACGATACCTGCCATAGCTCGCCCACATGTAGGCGGGAATTAAGGAGGCAGGGATCATGGCTGAGAAGAAGAAAAACGAAACCAAGGCGGTTGAGACCACCGAAGAGACTGTAAGCTCCACTCCAGCAGAGCATATGCGACGCGAGAAGAAAAAGAGTCGTTGGACGCTCGAGACCTGTCAGCGCGTGGCACGACGGTTTACCACCCGTGAGGAGTGGGCTTACGGTGCACCGTCGAGCTTTAAAGCCGCTACTGCCAAGGGCTGGGATATTCAGTGCTGCGCACACATGGCGCCGTCACACAAGGCAGCAGCACCGGCCAAGGCCAAGACTCCGGCCAAAGTGGCGGCGAAGTCCAAGGGCAAGTCCACAGGCAAAGTTGCTCGCTCAGCATGAGCCTTGTAGGCATCTGCCTGTAGACGCTCACTTCAAGCTCAGTTACGCTATATAAATCGTGCTTAGTTTTTTGACTAAGCGCGAGCCGCACCGTAAGTGTGGATGTTGGTCTTTCAGGTCCCCCCGCACCAAAGACGAAAGCTACTTGAGGAAGCTACGCTCTGAGGTCGGATGAGGTTGAAGTCTGCCATCCGCACTTGCTCGGTGCGTTTTGCTATCAGCCACCGACGCCTTTGCTCACGGCTGAAATTTAAACTGCTGCATTCTTCCTATCATTGGGACACCGTAGCGATTCCGTGGGGGCCAGTGAATACTGGTTGCGTCGGCACTACGGCCGATAATCGTCCTGCCGTCATCGAGTCTCAGAGCAAAAGACCCGGTATAGAAGTCAAAACTACCGTCTACAATATTGCGGCGGCGGGACTTTTCGTCCGGATCACGTGCCCAGCCAGTGACCTTTAGTGGGTAGAAGTCATTTGGATCTTCCGAAATATTCGCCGTCGTCATGACCTCAAACTCGCTATCTTTATCTTTGTAGCGACCCGAAACACGATTCATTAGGTGGCTACCTCGTGGCAGTGACGGTACGGTGCCGATCTGTAGCTCGATACTTCCAACGCGACCAAATGACTTGGCATACCAGTAGCCACTCAGAATGCCATCCGTCCATGAGTCTATGATCACGAGAGCCTCCCCATTACTATCCAGGATCAGTGGGGCGCGGCTCTCCCAAGTGCTTGGTTTAAAGTGGTAACTGATAAATTCATTGGAATCACCCTCGCCAAAGTAAAGAGTCCCGACCGCGCTCATTTTTTGCCCGCCGCTGACGGCCTGTGTGGCAGCGGCGTGCAGGTTAGCTGTAGGATTTAAATCTAGGGCTACTAGCTGATAAGTGTTGGTGGTCTCGTGATGAAGGAATCCATAATACTCACCAAATTGCGGCAAGTCGGGATCGTCGCCATTGTCACCTCTCGGCTGCACATGCGCCAATCGCGGATGGCGACTGTATTCACCTGAGCCGATGAGTTGCGCATATTGCGAGATAGGATCATATGTGGCTACACAGCCGTCACAAATCAGTTGATTATTGTTGAGGGAGCAGTGACGGCTGAGGCTGTTGTTCCCAAGAGAAACCAAACCTGCAATCGGATCGACGGATCCTGCGGCAAAACTTTCTTTGAGACAGATGCGATCAGCACCACAGACCTCGGTCTCAGGTTTACCGCTGCGACCGGCCAGGCGTACATCAGAGAACAATCCGTCGCCGACCTTTTTGCGCCATTTGCTCGCCTCTATTTGGATGGTGCTAAATTGCCCCGGACAATTAGCTGAGTAGGATCCCGTGATGGGAGGAATGACAGGTAGGCCGGCAAAAATTAAGTTACTTGCGTCCGGCCCTACCATCTGTTGCTCTGGTATGAGCTCGATGGCGACATCTCTTTTCTTATCGCTCATTTTCATCTGGGCACTAAGCAGCTGCTCAGTCGCAGTAGCGCCAGCAATTTCAATGTCGTCTGGACCACCTGAAAATATCAAGGTTCCTGTGACGGGATCGTGAGAGATATCGTTGAAATATAGGGTGTCGTATTCGTGGCCAGAAAAGCCGCCTAGGCTGAGCCGCATGATGCCTCGGTACTTACTGATGTTGCCACTGCTTTGCACCCGTGCCAGGTCGAGAGTTGCGGGGATTTTAACTTGCGCCTCAGCTGGCTTGGCATAGCCAAGCCAGCGCAAATGATCGCCTAGATTGACGCCGACGGTAGCTTCTACAGCCATAGGTTTGCTGGTTGTCGAGCGGCACCCATGAATCGCGAGGCTTAGGGCGCAAATGGCCAGACCACGAATGAGTGGCATCCGCATAAGTCCTGCTCCAACAATTAAAAGGAAAATAAATCCTGGGGATATTTTAAAGGCTGTCAGCCGTTTAGTCGAGTCGACCCGAGCCGATCTGACTTAACTGGACCTGGGCTCATGAGTTCAGCCACTCAGCTTAGCGCTGGTGGCGGCGACTCAAGCGAATCTTATCGATGAGGGCGCGGGCCTCGAGTATCTGTTGATGCTGCAAGATCCTAGCTTGTGCGACGAGGTCCATCTGCAGGTCAATGTGCTCAAGCTGAAGGCGCTCGAAGTACTTGTTTCTGACTTGCAGCTGTGCGACATAGTTTTCTACGTATTGCGCGCGGCTGTCCTGCATCCAGATACGCTTGAAGTAGTTCGGATCCGTAATGATCATCTTGAGCTTCATCTTGGTGTTATGAGTGAGGCGTGCGTCCTCAATCAGGGCCTGCGGGTAGGTCGGCATGTTCGGGACAGACTTCCATTTGACGTCCCAAGGTAGCACGATGGCGTAAGGCTGGTGTTGCAGGTAATTTTTGTTTGCCGCGAAGTCAGTCGCCGTTAGCGAGTGATAAACCTCAATTTCAGGCTCTGGCTCAATCTTTTCCGGTGGCAGTCGCTCGATCTTGTTCAAGCCTCACCTCCCTAGCGCAGGAGGTGCCTGCTGCTAAGGTCGGGTATCGGCAGTATTTATGTTGAACTTTAGCGATTTTTCCAAAGTCGGTCACAGGTGTTTAACCACCCAGAATTGAGGCCTTATTTGCCAGTGGCCGCGGCTTGCTTCGTAACAATGCCGACCGCCCTGCTCAGAGCATCGTTGATTATGCGCTTTTGCTCGGCTTCATGGGCCTTACCTGAGCCCTCAGCAGGTGTGCCGCTGTTCTTACGGCCGACGTAATTCAGCTTTTGATGGGGCTTAAGCACCTCGAGTAGCCTACCGCGGACAAAGTTCCAGCCGCCCATGTTTTGCGGTTCTTCCTGCGTCCAAATGATTTCTTGTAGGCGTGGATAGCTGGCGAGCAGTGATTCCATTTGGCCGTAGGGGAACGGATACAGTTGTTCCAGTCTGACGATGGGAGCGTTAGCAAATTGACTCTGTTCACTGCGGGCTTTGATAAGGTCGTAGTAGACTTTACCGGAGCAGAAAATGACACGCTCGACAGCGCTGTGATTGACCACTGTGTCATCGAGAATCTCTTTGAAGCATCCTGCTTCGAAATCGGCAAGTGCGGAGACGCAAAGCGGCTCCCTAAGCAAGCTCTTGGGTGTCATCACGATGAGAGGCTTGCGGAATTCACGATGTAGCTGACGTCGCAGCGCGTGGAAATGCTGTGCAGGAGTCGTAGGAATCGCCACCTGCATATTCAAATTGCCGCAAAGCTGCAAGAATCTCTCTGGTCGAGCGCTGGAGTGCTCGGGGCCTTGGCCCTCGTGGCCGTGCGGTAAGAGCATTACCAGACTACTTGTTTGTTTCCACTTCGCCTCGGATGCTGAAAGGAACTGATCGATCACGATTTGGGCGCCATTGGCAAAGTCGCCGAATTGAGCCTCCCAGATCACCAGTGACTCGGGTTCAGCAACGGAATAGCCAAACTCAAACCCTAGACAGCCTTGCTCCGAGAGTGGGCTATTGATGACATGAACTGAGGCTTGTTTAGCACCCAGGTGATTCAGCGATTCGTAACGCTGGTTGGTCTGGAAGTCGGTATAGACTGCATGGCGACTGGTAAAGGTGCCGCGCTGAGCATCTTGACCGGTGAATCGTACATGGCGTCCCTCGAGCGCCAATGACGCAAGAGCGAGTAATTCGCCGAGACCCCAATCGATGGCGCCTTGACCTTCGACCATCTTTTGACGGTTTTCTAGTAGCCTTACTAACTTCGGATTGAGTGTGAATCCGCTCGGGATCTTGGTGATGTCGGCGACGATCGCCTTTAGCAAAGCAGCCTTAACTCCCGTGGCTACCGGCTCGGCTACGTCTTCCCGGCTCGCCTTTTTGTAGGTCAGAGTTTTCTGCAAAGAGGCTGGAATCACAGGGGCCGGTACTTGCGGCGCTTTCTTGCCGTGAACAGCATCATAGGCTGCCTGCATACGGTCACGGAACTCGCTGACTTCTTTTTCTACGTAAGCAGCATCGACGGTCCCCTCTTTGATCAACTTATCAGCGTATTGTTTCAGCACAGTGGGATGTGCAGCGATGGTTTTGTACATCAGCGGCTGCGTGAACGCAGGCTCGTCACCCTCGTTGTGGCCGTGGCGGCGATAACCCACGAGGTCAATGATGATGTCACGCTGGAATTTCTGACGGTATGCCAACGCTATCTTGCCACACCATATGACTGCTTCTGGATCGTCAGCATTGACGTGCAATACGGGTGCGCGCACCATCTTAGCAATGTCAGAACTGTAGGTGGTCGAGCGGCTGTCCTGCGGATCCGTGGTAAAGCCAATTTGGTTATTGATGACGATGTGAACGGTACCACCTGTGGTGTAACCGACGAGACCCGACAAATTCAGAGTCTCAGACACCGTGCCTTGACCCATGAAAGACGCATCACCGTGCATCAAGATAGGCATGATTTTGTGGCGTTCGGCGTCATTGAGGAGATGCTGACGTCCGCGTACAAAACCCTCGACGACGGGATTCACAATTTCCAGATGGCTCGGGTTTGGTGATAAATAAAGCCGCATACGGTCGCCGTACATGGTGGCGACTTCGCTCGCGAACCCCATGTGATATTTCACGTCACCATCGATATCGTAGGCATTGTATTCGGTGCCTTCGAATTCTTTCAGCATGAGCTCGTAGCTTTTACCGAGGAAGTTGACGAGCACGTTGAGGCGGCCGCGATGCGCCATACCCAAACAGAATTCGTCAATGCCGGCCTTCGCTCCGTCCGCTGCGAGCAGGTCCAAAAGGGGAATAAGTGTGTCCGCGCCTTCAAGCGAAAATCGTTTGGTACCGATATAGCGACGCCCGAGAAACTGCTCGAAGCCTTCAGCCCGCGTTAATTTGTGCAGAATACGGCGCTTGACCTCAGCACTGACCGGAGGCTGGTTACGACAACCCTCCATCTGCTCCTGCAACCAGGTGACAATGCCAATATCGTTGATTTCGCGGTAGTCAGCACCAATACGTCGGCAATAGGTATCTGTGAGGAGGGTGTAGATATCTTTAAAAGACATCGCAGTTTGAGGCAAATTGGCAGGCGAAAACACCTGTGCTGTATCGACGTCCTTAAGTCCATGTGCTTCCGGTTGCATGTCTTTGGCGATGTCGGGAGCAGGTGCGAGTGGATTTAAGTGTGCCGAGAGATGTCCAAGCCGTCTGTAAGCGTTGATAAACGCCTCGACACGCGCAGTATAAGGACTTTCTCCACCGCCGCCGCCACTTGCGGCGCCTAATTTGTCACCAAGCACCGCAAACTCGTAGCCTTCAAAAAACTGCCGCCAGCTGGCGTCCACGCTCGCTGGATCCTTCTTGAACGCTGCGTACAGCTGCTCGATGTAAGCGATGTTGGTGCCAGTTGCGAAACTGAAGCGAGGTGAGCCCGAGGCGTCTTGTTGCGTCATGACTAAGGTCCTTTAACCCGGTGACGCCTCAGCTACAGGCGTCAGATATGGATACTTCGTTTATCGACACCAAGTGCGGCTTCTTTAATACACTCCGCTAGAGTTGGATGGGCGTGAGTGGACCGGGCAATATCTTCCGCACTGGCCCCAAACTCCACGGCGACAGCGAGTTCGGCGATCAGCTCGGAGGCGTTGGGCCCCAAGATGTGCGCTCCGACGATACGGTCGGTTTTGGCATCGGCCACAATCTTAACGAATCCATCCGTATTGCCAAGAGCTTTAGCCCTTCCGTTGGCTAAAAATGGAAACTTGCCAACTTTGACCGCTAGGCCCTGCTCTTTAGCAGCTTCTTCACTTAGGCCCACGGCAGCAATCTCTGGCCAAGTGTAAACTACCCAGGGGATGGCCTCATAATTGACATGTCCCGCCTTGCCAGCAATCCACTCGGCGACTGCAATACCCTCATCCTCGGCCTTGTGCGCCAGCATGGGTCCTTTGATCACATCACCGATCGCCCATACGTTGGGCACTGGGGTCCTAAGATGGCCATCTACCGGCACTTTTCCACCGGCTTCTAGGGTAACACCAAGGTTCTCAAGTCCGAGACCCTCGGTGTTGGCGCGTCTACCGACCGCCACCAGCATTTGGTCGCCTTTGATTTCTAGCGTAGAACCATCGGGTTTTTGGCAGGTTGCAGTGACACTGTCCTTACCGGTCTTCGTCCCAGTGAGCTTGGTATCCAAATGGAAGGTCATCCCTTCTTTTTGGAGAATTTTCATCAGACCTTTGCCAAGTTCGCCATCCAGCCCCGCTAGAATTGAGCTAGCTGCCTCGATAACCGTCACTTTGGCTCCGAGGCGCATCCACACACTACCCATCTCAAGCCCGATGACACCACCGCCAATGACAATTAGGTGCTTAGGCACTTGCGGGAGCTTCAAGGCGCCCGTAGAGCTTACGATGAGTTTCCGGTCAAATTTAGCCGGTGAGATCTCAATCGGCTTACTGCCCGTTGCAATGACCACGTGTTTGGTTTTGTAATCTGCAGTGCTACCGTCGGCGGCCGTCACTTTGACGGTGGATGCATTGACGAAGCTGCCGCGGCCTTTCAACCAGGTCACTTTGTTCTTCTTGAACAGTCCAGCGATCCCTTGTGTCAGGCTCTTGACGACATCGTCCTTGCGCCCGAGTAGCGTCGGCAAGTCGAGTGTGACGTTGTCAACTTTGATGCCATGCTTACCGAGCTCGTGCTGCGTGTGGGCAAAATGCTCACTAGACTGAAGCAATGCCTTACTGGGAATACACCCAACGTTGAGACAGGTTCCGCCAAGTGTGGCTTCATACTCAACACACGCTGTTTTCAGTCCTAGCTGCGCTGCTCTTATCGCACAAACATAGCCACCCGGCCCTGAGCCGATTACGATGACATCAAAGTCCTGATCCGCCATGGTTCTTTATACTCCTAAGAGGAGACGGGTCGGGTCCTCGACCATCTCTTTGATTTTGACAAGGAACTGAACCGCTTCTTTACCGTCGACGATGCGGTGATCATACGACAACGCTAGGTACATCATCGGCCTAATCACAACCTGACCGTTGAGGGCGATCGGACGCTCCTCAATCTTATGCATACCTAGGATCGCGCTCTGCGGTGGGTTGAGAATAGGCGTGGAGAGCAACGAGCCAAAAGTTCCGCCATTCGAGATGGTAAAAGTGCCGCCGGACAGGTCGTCGACCGAGATCTTGCCGTCGCGTGCTTTGCCCGCATAGTGGGCGATCGACTGCTCAACTTCAGCCATGCTCAGCTTGTCGGCGTCACGGATCACCGGCACAACTAATCCCCGATCACCCGACACGGCAACGCCGATGTCGTAGTAGTCGTGGTAGACGATTTCGTTACCCTCAATCCAGCCATTGATAGCCGGGAAAGTCTTTAGGGCCTCGATCGCCGCCTTGACGAAGAAGCTCATGAAGCCGAGGCCGATCCCATGTTTGTCCTTAAAGCCGTCCTTATACTGCTTGCGCAGGTCCATGACGGCCTTCATATCGACCTCATTGAAGGTGGTCAAAATTGCCGCCGTGCTCTGCGCTTGGACTAGTCTTTCGGCGACGCGACGGCGCAGCATCGACATGGGTTCGCGGCGCTCACCGCGACCATGAGCGGACGACTTAGCTACGGGTAGGTGAGGTGGGGGGGCCACCGGAGCCTTAGCTAAGGTTGGTGCCACTACTTTAGGAGCACTCGCTCCCGATTCCATGTGCTGTAAAACGTCACCTTTGGTCACGCGCCCACCCTTGCCCGTACCGGGGATGGTGTTGGCATCTAGGCGATTTTCCTCTACTAAGCGTCGAGCTGCCGGCATCAACGGGGGCTCTCCACCACTTGCAGCAGTTTGGCTTGGAGGTGGTGTCGATGCTGGCGCACTTTTCACAGCGCTAGCCGCCTTGGTAGGGCTAGCACTAGCATCAATACGTGCCACCACCTGGCCGATAGCTACGGTGTCGCCCTCTTTGTTGAGAATCTCGATCACGCCGTCCGTCTCAGCCGTGACCTCGACGGTTGCTTTATCAGTTTCAAGCTCCATCAGCACGTCATCGCGTTTGACTGCCTCTCCCGAAGCCTTGTGCCACTTATGGATCATCGCCTCTTGAACCGATTCGCCTACTGCTGGCACTTTAACATCGACTGCCATGATTTCTGCTCCGGGAAAAAGTCCAGGCCTTTATTGCCCTGCTGCCTTAGCTACTTAGAGGAGTGTACCGGAGTACATGCGCGTTGCAAAGGCTGCTGTGTTAGCTATAGTCAAACGTCATGAACTCGGCTCGATCTAGTGAGAAGGGTGCCGCTCATGGCTGTTGGTATGCCGCAGAATTTTGCTGAGATCAAGACGCTGCCTGAGACTATTGCACGTCTTTTCGATATCGACTTGTCGAGTCGCTTGCCTTGGTTTGAAACCGAGGTGATGGGCAACGCTCTTGGTGCCTACCTTGTGGCTGCGGTCACTTTCGTCGTCTATGCTCTGATTCTCTATGTAACCTGGAAGCATTTTATCAAACGCTGGGACACCCTGGCCGAAGATCATCCGCGTAGCCTTTGGGCTCACGGTATGCCGCTTGTGCATCGGATTAAGCCGCATTTACTACCATTACTGGCCTTTTATCTAGCAGCTCAGCCACTTGAGCTCAGCCCAAAACTGGACCACTGGATACTCCTGATCACCGTGGGAGCGATGACGCTGCAGGGTATCCAGCTGACTAGTGAGCTCGGCAGGATTTTGATTGAATTCTACCGTGGGGGATTTCGCTCCGATGACCCCGTTGTACGTAATACTAACAACAATCTTGCCACATTAGTGCGCATCGGTGTGTGGATTGCTGGGGTTCTGTTCTTCCTCGATAACGCGGGCTTTAACGTCTCCACTTTTGTCACTGGACTTGGCATCAGCGGTGTCGCTCTGGCGTTGGCTGCCCAAGCCATTCTTGGAGATACCTTTAGCTCCTTTGCCATTTCGCTTGATAAGCCCTTTGAGACCGGTGATTTCATTACGGTCGATAATTTACGCGGTACGGTGGAGCATATCGGGCTAAAGACAACGAGAGTGCGGAGCGTCGGTGGAGAGTTACTTGTTTTTGCCAACTCGGACCTAACGAAATCCCGAATCCGTAACTTTAAAAAGATGCAGCAGCGTTACGTCGAGCTGAAACTGGCGGTACACCCACACACGCCGCTGAGTTTGCTGCGCGAAATCCCTGCACTGATCGCTAATGTCATCACGGCGCAGCCGAAGGTTAGCCTCGATAGCTGTCGTCTAGCTCACATCAGTAATGCTGGCCTGATATTTGATGTGTCATACTTTATTCACAGTCCGGCATTTAACGATTATGCAGATGCAAGGCAGGCGATCAATTTTGCTATATTAGAGTCATTCGCGGCGAAAGGTGTGACCTTGCGCATGGATTCGAATATGCCGATTTCCCTGGTCCCAGGCTGAGTGTTTAGAGGGGGTGTGGTCAGTGATGAGCCGATTTTTTGCATTAGTTTTCGGTGTGACCTCGTTGACAAGCTGCGCTAGTTTGCCCAAGGGGGCCAACCAAGAATTAGAGGTCAGAGATAAGATCAGTGACAATATTGCACCGGTGCCTTTTGTAGCCGGAGGCAGTGTCGTCCCATTTACCTACAAGGGGCAACTGGCCCGTGGCGAGTGGATATCGTGTAAAACCGAGGGTGCCAAGGCCACAGCACTTTTGATGCACTCCGACCGTGCCGGGTTTGCGAAAGAAAAGCTCTGTTCGGGATGGATTGCGCAAACTTTTTTAGCATCTGGATACGACGTCGTGACGGTCAACAGACCTGGCTATGGAGGATCCGACGGTGAGCCCGACTTTATCGGTGCTGAGTCGCTACTTAGCCTCAGTGTCGTGCTCCCAGCGGCGTTAACCGCAGCAGGCATCCCTAACCCTATTAGCGTGGTTTGGGGTTACGATACAGGTGCCACGGCTGCGGCGCTCGCGGCTAAGAGGCTGGGCGGTATTAAAACGGCAATCTTAGGCGGCGGCGTGTACGACTACGACGAAACGCTACGCACCACTAGTGACGAGTACTTGCGCACTGACTTAACGGCAATCAAGCGGGCCGGTGGCGATAAGGCCTTTGAAGACAGGTCGGTGGCCTACGACCTAAACGGTTTACCTGGCAACATTGTCATCTACCACGGGATGAACGATAAAGCGGTTCCGCTAGCCCAGGCTAAAGCTTTTCACGACTCGCTTGTCAGCAACGGTCACTTCCGCGTGACCTACCAGGTCGTTGTGGGGCAAGGACACGACCTGCCGTGGCCTTATCATCGTCATCTGATCGAGGCGATGCTAAAGCAGCCAGTTCAGTAGCTAGGGGCGGTGGCGGCGGTTTTAATCCGCCGCTCGGCTGAATTAATCCTCGTACGGGTTTTCATAGAAGACGTAGTTGGTGGAGTGATCACTCACTTCAAAATAAATGCGCTTCTCGTCTTCGTCCTGCTTGTAGTTGAAATTCTTATCAAATACACCGTACCCAAAGCGATATGGTCGTGACGTTGTCGGGTCATTCGTCGCCGTCGCAGTTGTGAGCTTGTCAATTTTGACAAAACGGTAGAGCACCTTGCCCTCACTGATCACGTCTAGGACGCCATTAGTACCGGTCCAGTTCTGAAAACTCTGGGAAATCCGATTTTGCGTCTCTTTAGTACATGCCAGAGGCAAGACTGCCAGAAATGCAACCAAGGTCAGAGAATGTCGTGTCATACGGCCATGCCTCGTTATGGAAGATTATAGTGTGCGCAATATTTTATAAACCAAGAGCCCACTTCATGCCAGCGCTGCCCGGTACAGTATCAGCGCTGTTAGACCCCAAATCGTGCCTCTAGGTGTTTCGAACATCCAAGAACTACGCCAGTGACCAAACAGGTTGAAGTCGAAAGATTTTGCAGCTTTGCGAGAAACTAGGGGCCAGGGTACCGTAAACACCTCAGCTACCTCGGCCGCCGCAGGCACCAAATGGTTAGGCTGGACGTTCGCCGAGCCAACCACCGGATAAATAGCGGCGCCGTCCAACCCAGTAATAGGCGGTAACATGCCGTGCACCTTTACCAAGTCGGGTGCAAGGCCCAGTTCTTCGTGAGCCTCTCTGAGCGCCGTCGCAGATGGACTCACATCTATCGGATCACAGCGGCCACCGGCGAAGCTAATTTGACCTTTGTGCGACCTCACTGTGGTGCTGCGCCGCGTGAGTACCAACGACGCTTGATCGCGTGGATTTTGTCCGGCAACAAAGAGTGCCAATACAGCACTGGGTCCCCTAGGCGCAGGACTTAACGCTAATCCTGACCAGGGAAGCTCGGCCGACTCTAAATTCCAAATGGTACTTGGGAGAGATTCCGGGGCAAGCCCCGGACCACTGCCCGAGTTACCTTTAGAGGGCTCTAACATTGACTTCCGGAGTTGAGTGGACAGGGACCTCGATACGGGAGTCAGTGTTTACGTCGGGGGTCACGCCATCCGTTTTTTTGTTGGTTCCCTTGCCGCCATTACTCGTGAGCGGGCGCAGCTGTTTACCGTTTCCCGAGACCGGAGCCTCGCGTTTGATCATGGCCGAGTGTCCGTTGAACTGTGCTCCTTCTCGAACCACTAGCACTGGGGTACTGATATCACCGGTAAAAAAGCTAGTCGATGCCAGCTCGACGCGACCCGTGGCTTGCAGTTTGCCCTCGACGCGACCCTGAATGATCACCTCTTCAGCCTTTATTTCAGCCGTTATGATTGCCTCTTCTTCAATAATAAGAAGCCCTTCCGATACCACTTGGCCCTCAATGCGCCCTCCTACCCTAGAAGCGCCGCGGCAGTAAAGTTTACCTGAGAAGTGACATCCGCTTGTCAGAATGGTCACGGCGCCAGTGTCGCGGCCGGTGACAGGCTTTTTGTTGGCCTTGGCAATTGCGGATTTGTCGACCTTGAACAAGGGAGCCTCCTTTGACAAGCTGCGAAAACTCGGGAACGATTGGTCTTGAGATAGATGGTAATACGAAGGTGACTTTAAGCCAATCTATGGATCGGGGTATCAGGAGATAGGATTGCATCCGGATTGGATAGGTTGACATAGCCTAAACTGGGGGTACACATATCTTACCACAAGAAACGGTATTAGGAGTATCTCTCACCACCCGTGACTTCAAGTGGCTACATCAGGAGGCCTGGGAGCCATCGGCAGTTGTTGCCTACGAGGCGCTCAGTCAGTCTGCGGCACTGGGACTATTCGCTCCACCTGCTTTTACACGACGACGAAAAACCGTGAGTCAACTGACTCATGTCGGCCGGTGGGTACTGTGCGGATCTGAAGAACAAGTCCTGGCAGCGGCTGAAGCACAGATGATCGCGACTAATTTTCGGACTGTATGGCTTTTTGTCGGAGCCCACCAGGCTGGATGGTCTAGCCCGGCGGGACAGACGCAACTTAGTCTACTCATTTCGGGTCTATTGCTTTCGACGCGGGCCGATCGCCTATTCCTTGCCAGCTGGGATCAAGAAAGCGGCAAGGAATTAGTAGGTTATTCTCAACCGTCGGAGGCTAAGCTTATTTGGACGCCTCTGCAAAGTTTATGTCGGCTTATGGGCCCGCAAGATGCTGCTAAGGTCCAAACCGTTGTGATCGACCCTGGTGTATGGTGGGTGAGCCAACATGGTGCATCCGATCGCCAACAACTTGGTTACCTAGAGCGCCGTACAGCTGCTGGCGAGGCTCGGCCCGGTAACAAAAAAAACACCCCACGGCGGCGGTCTCTTTTTCGTCCGTGGGGGCGTTAATTGCGGTAACGTCGCATCTTGTTCCGATTAGATGTCGGACTGCTGGGTAAATTCCTCGTCGTCGTCTTGATCATCGGTCTCATCGGTCTCGGGGCCGTTGTGCGCCGGCGCCTGAGCTTTGACCGCCTTGGGTTTGCGAGGCTTCGCCTCGTCAGAGCCCTCAGGGAACCACTTCAGCAATATGTCTGAGATCTCGCGAGCCTGCTTTGCGCTCGAGATGTTGAATTTACTCTGTTGCTTATAGATGCCACCGCGTTTTTGGTAACGACGGATCGACACCTTGGGCGCCTCGTATTCGTTGGTCTTTTTATTCAGTTCCTGAAACAGGAACATAATAGTGGTCCAGTTGCCTCGCGTGAGGACCACTTTGTCTATCTCTTTCAGTACGTTGCGATCGTCTTGGTAAAACGAAATCGTCAGGTCATCGATGTTCTCAGACATGAGAAGTACCCCAAAATTTAAAAAACCGCTCCCCGAAGGGAGCGGTTTTTGATTCGCTATTAGCGTTTGCTGTACTGGAAGCGTTTCCGAGCGCCAGGTTGACCAGGCAACTTACGCTCTTTCTTGCGTGAGTCACGAGTGATCAGGCCGGCTTTCTTCAGAATCTTGCGAGCCTCGCCATCATTATTAGCAAGGGCTCTGGAGATAGCATGACGAATCGCACCTGCTTGGCCCGAAAGTCCGCCGCCCATGACGTTGACGCGGATATCGAACTGGCCAACACTGCCCGTCAACTCTAGTGGCTGAAGAATCACCATCTTAGAGGTTGCGCGGAGGTAGTATTCATCGAGAGAGCGCTTATTGATGGTGATCTCGCCTTTGCCGGGCTTCATCCAAACCCGGGCAATCGCCGACTTACGCTTTCCGACTGTGTGGATATATTTGGCTGCCATGCTATCGTGTCCCTTTACCGTTCAGGAGGAAAATCTACAGTTATTTCTGTACGCTGGACGCGCGGTCCAAGTTAACCTTGACCGGCTTCTGTGCGTCTTGGCCATGCTGATCGTCTGCGTAGACGCGCAGGTTAGTCGTCAGAGCCCTACCCAGCTTAGTCTTTGGAAGCATGCCCTTGACAGCAATCGCTACGAGGCGTTCCGGAGCCTTAGCTAGGATCTCCTGAGCGGAGGCTTCTTTGATACCGCCCATGAAGCCGGTATGGTGATGGTACACCTTGTCCGTCCACTTTTTGCCGGTCAGTTTAACCTTGGCGCAATTAACGACGATGACATTGTCACCGGTGTCGAGATGAGGTGCGTAGGTTGGCTTGTGTTTGCCGCGGAGCACGTAAGCTACCTGCGATGCTAACCGACCTAGAGTCTGGTTTGTCGCGTCGACAATTACCCACTTTTTCTGAATATCTACTGGTCTAATGCTATGTGTCTTCATGTCTCTGCCACTCCCAGAATCATAGACGGCGGACTATATATGAATAAAATTGAAACGGTCAATAGCGTATCTGCCTCAAGTCGCGACTTGTCGGGCGCGAAAGGCTTGACTCTTAATCAGAATCATCGCTTACTAAATGTTAAGACTTAAATTTTTTGTCAAGGCCCAGCCTTGCCGCCCACGGCTTAAGACAGCCCACCCACTCTGAAGGGAACGACGCGCTTGGACCGAAGTCTGCGCATGATTATCGCTGGTTGGCTTCTTTTGAGTCCTCCGGCCTGGTCCAAGACTGAAGCTGTCCGCCCGGTACCAGAGTATGCCCCGACCCCGGCACTGATGCTGTCAGCCGACTTATTTGCGGCCTCATACCATGCCCCAGAACTCATGCAGGCCATCGTTAAGGCTGGAGCGGCCGTCGTCCTGGCAACAACCGCCCCCCAGAGTCGGCGCCAGTTAGCAGGCGCCTTGTTGGCGCAGGGTGTCGACCGGGCCACTGTAGCGCGTTCCTACAGTACGTACCTGCCACACGGGAACATCTGGTTGCGCGACTACGGGCCCATCATCCTGGCGGCGGCGGGCTCTAAGACCGAGTTCGAACTTGCCAGTTTTCGCTACGATGACCCATCAGCTCAGGTGAACAATCAGTTTGCCCAATCCCTAGCAGGTGCGGCGCATTTCAACCTCTTGGCAACACCTTTGGTTTTGGACGGCGGGAATTTACTAGTTGGGGGGGAATACTGTTTTACTTCGACTCAGGAACGGCAGATAACAAATCGGGATGATATCCAAGCGCAATTGACCAGACTTGGCTGCCGGAAGACCGTAGTGATCAGTGACGCCCCCCACGCCCATCTCGATATGTGGATGAAGATCGTTAGCGATCAAGTCGCATTAGTTAACCAGATTGATGATGCGACGATGACGGCGGCCAAACAATTTTATGGTTACATTCCTGATGAGGTAGTGCGACTAAAGCGGCTGCTTGATGCAAAAGCAGACGAATTGAGTCGTTACTTGCAGATTGTCCGTGTGCCCATGCCGCTTCCCTATCGCGGTGTATTTCGGACCTATACAAATGCCGTATTGGTGAATGGACACGCCATCGTCCCAAGCTATCGACGCTTCGGTTGGAACTACGATGACTATCCGGATGCCAGATTACTCTCTGGGTTCGAAAATAAAGTTAAAAAAATTTACGAAAAAGTTGGCTATCGCGTGAGCACTATTGCTGCTGATGGTCTGATTTTCAACGGCGGTGCGTTTCATTGTGTGACGTTACCGTTTCCCTTAACTAGCGGAATTTCGTCACCGCAATCAAATGATCGGAAAGGAAACTGACTGTGGCAGAGCATTGTAACCTCTACGACCGTGCCATGTACTACGATGTGATCTTTAAGCGTGATGTCAGCTCTGAAGTTAAGTTTGTCAACGACGTGTACACTAAATACCACGGGGGGGCTATCAGCTCCGTACTCGATGTTGCTTGTGGTCCTGGTTACCATGCGCGCGGCTTTGCTCGTGATGGTGTCAAGTCTTGGGGCCTAGATCTGCGCGCAGAAATGCTCCGTTATGCCAATGACGAGGCAAAAAAAGAAGGCGCCGCGGTCAGCTGGATTGAGGCCGACATGAGAACTTTCAAGTTGTCTGCACCCGTAGACGTGGCTTTCTGTATGTTCGACGGTCTGGATTGTTTACTCACTAACGATAATTTGGTGAAACACTTCCAGGCTGTTGCCGCCAATTTAACGCCCAAGGGTCTGTACATAGTTGATTTGTCCCACCCGGCAGAAGTGTCGTTTAGCCATTACAAAAAATTCCACTATCACGGTCAGCGTGATGGCATTTCCGTTGATATCCACTGGGCGACCAATGATCCCAAATATGACTTAGCGACGGGCATTGCGCACGTGGCACTCGAACTTCATGTCGATGATAACGGCAAGAAAATTGTCGTCCGTGATGAAGCGGATGAGAGGCTTCTATTTCCGCAGGAGTTAAGTCTCCTTGCCGCTCAGTCCAAGTCCCTAGAGGTCGTAGGCTGGTATGGTGATTTCGCCATTAATCAACCTCTCGATCACTCGCCTAAATCACGGCGCATGATTGGCGTCTTCCAGAAAGTCGGGTGAACACCATGCGGGCGACGAAAGGCAAGACCGCTGTAGCTGCACTAAACACGGAAAAGGTGCATTATGTATCACCGAAGCTTGTCCGTAAGGTGCGCCCACAAAAAGGCGGATACGGTGTCTTTGCTGCTCGTCAGATCAATGCAGGCGAGTTGATGGTGGTTTGGGGAGGGGGAGTTGTCTCGAGAAAAGAACTGGCTGCAATGAACCCCCTGACGCGCCGTCACGCCATTCAAGTTGAAGAAAGTCTTTATTTAGTGTCGCAGGATGGGCCTGAGGTTGGTGATTTCGTCAATCACTCGTGCGCGCCTAATGCGGGTCTTTCCGGACAAATGTCGCTGGTTGCTTTGCGGTGTATTCGCGTCGGCGAAGAAATTTGCTACGACTACGCCATGTCTGATGGTAGCGATTACGACGAATTTTCATGCTCGTGTGGGGCGGAGACTTGCCGTGCCAAAGTTACTGGGCGTGATTGGGAATTACCGGAGTTGCAAGAACGCTATGCCGGGTATTTTTCCCCTTATCTGCAGAGGCGATTGCTTGCACAGAGATTAGTCGAGACGGCTGTTACTGATAAAGTCGATTTGACCGTGGTACCAGACCTTGCAAGTGATCCAGCCTGAATACGAGCCCTTCGTGGTCAACCTGTTGGTCGGTTGATCTTTCAGTCTGGAGATGGTCATGTCTGGCTTTTATACACTCAATCCCTATAGCGCCGAAACTATAAATCATTACGACTACATGACATCTAGTGCTCTGGAGCATCATGTGGCAGTGGCGCAAGCAACCTTCGATAGATGGTCTAAGGAACCACTCGCTAGACGAGTTGAGTTCCTAAAGCGGCTCGCGCAGCTTCTACGAGTCCACAAAACGAGGTTAGCGACTCTCGCCACGACGGAGATGGGTAAACCCATCGCGCAGGCTGAGGGAGAGGTTGAGAAGTGTGCGAAGACTTGTGACTTTTACGCAGCAAACGCTGAGGTCATGCTTGAAGATGAGCTCGTTCGTACCGAACACGCGCGTAGTTTAGTGTGCCATCGCCCCTTGGGAGTAGTGCTTGCCATCATGCCCTGGAACTTTCCCTACTGGCAGGTCATCCGATGTGCTGTACCAGCGACCCTAGCTGGGAACACGGTAATCCTAAAGCACGCCGACAATACCACGGGGTGTGCCCTCGCTCTGGCGGAGCTTTGGCGTGAGGCAGCCGGCCAAGAGGGTCTGCTCTCAGTCTTGGTTGCTGATCACTCGGTCTTGGTGGAGGTCATAGCCGATTCCAGAGTCCGCGCCGTGAGCTTGACCGGTAGTGAACGTGCAGGTTCGGCAGTGGCTGAGCTCGCCGGCAGGCACCTAAAAAAAGTGGTGCTTGAGCTCGGTGGTAGCGATCCCTACTTGGTTTTGAAAGATGCCGACGTAGGCCTGGCCGCGCGTGTCGGCGTTGAGGCGCGGTTTGTCAACAGCGGCCAAAGCTGTGTCGCGGCTAAGAGGTTCATTGTAACATCCGAGGTTTATGAGGAGTTCGTTAGCTTATTCGTGCGCGCAACGAAAGCGCGTAAGGTCGGTGACCCCCGAGATCCCAGTGTCCAAATTGGGCCCATGGCTCGTGATGATTTGCGGCTTAATCTTACCAAACAAGTAGATGAGAGCGTGGCACAAGGGGCCAAGGTAGAACTCGGTGGAAGATCCGAAGGGGGCTCCGGTTTTTTCTATCTACCAACGGTAATGACGGGAATTAAGCCGGTCATGCCTGTTTTTAACGACGAGGTTTTTGGCCCAGTTGCGCCGATCATTAAAGCCGAGGACGAGGCGCAGGCCCTGGCACTAGCCAATCAAACGCGCTACGGACTTGGGGCGGCGATTTTCAGTCGCGATGTAGAGCGAGCTCAGAGCCTAGCGCGCTACGAATTGGATGCCGGATTTGTTGCAATAAATGGCATGGTGGTGTCGGATCCGCGGCTGCCATTTGGCGGTGTGCGCGCATCGGGATTTGGGCGTGAGCTGGCGCGACACGGTCTTTTTGAGTTCCTAAACGTCAAGACCATGGTTGTTTCCTGAATCATGGAACCGTTTAAGCCAAACGTTGCGATTTTCCTAGGATATTGAAAATAAAGGGAAAATAATTTCAAATCGGGCAGGCCACCTACGTGAGCTTGGGCGGTGATGGAGACGGCTACTGAATTAAGTTACAATTTATAAGATAATCATATATCCGGTATGAAGGCGGTCATCGTGGCCACCACCGGGTACCCACAGCGGCATGCTGACGGGTCAGGACGTAAGGGGAGTGCATGGTCGCTAGCCATGCCGATGAGAGGAGCGAGTCAGGATGTCTAAGAAGCTTTTTGTGGGTGGGTTGAGCTGGGGTACGGACGATGAAGGTCTGCGCCAAGCGTTCGCGAAGTTTGGTCAGATCAGCGAAGCAAAGGTCATCACTGACCGTGAAACTGGTCGCTCCCGCGGATTTGGATTTATCACTTTTGCCTCCGATAGCGACGCCCAGTCGGCTATGAGTGAGATGGACGGCAAAGAACTTGATGGCCGTACCATCAAGGTCAACGAGGCGCAAGAGCGTCCGCCACGTAGCGGTGGCGGCGGCGGCGGCGGCGGTGGTTACGGCGGCGGCGGCCGTGGCGGTGACCGCGGCGGATTCGGCGGCGGTGGTCGCGGTGGCGATCGCGGCGGCAATCGCTGGTAATCCAGACACTAAGATAGCGATGAAGGCGCACTCGTGATGGGTGCGCCTTTTTTAATTCCGGCATTTTACTTGCTTTTTGCCGAGTATTTTCGCCATAATCCGCCAACGGTGCATCTGACGAGCCGCGCAAACCTGCCGTATTCGCGGAGTGCCAAGTTCTTTGACGTTTCTTAGAGTCATCAATTTAGATTCAGGAAGAGTGAGGAGACGACGTTATGGCAGCAGACAGTATTAATAATTTTGCCGGTACATCAGGTGCTAAAGATGCTCTAGCGCAGCCTATTTCCGAATATTTCGGCGAGCTGACATTTGGTCTTGGTGAAATGCGCGAGCGGTTGCCGCGCGATGCGTTCAGTGAGCTGATGAAGACGCTTGAGCACGGGCGTAAATTGTCTAAAGAGACAGCCGATGCTATCGCTAAGGCCATCATGGACTGGTCGGTTCGTAAAGGTGCCACCCACTTCTGCCACTGGTTCCAACCGATGACTGGTTTGACCGCGGAGAAGCACGATTCTTTCATTTCGATTCAACACTCCAATCACTCAGAGCTCAAGGTGATTGAGCGCTTTACTGGCAGCATGCTCATCCAAGGTGAGCCGGATGCATCCAGTTTCCCCTCGGGCGGCATGCGCTCAACTTTTGAAGCTCGTGGTTATACAGCGTGGGATCCGACGTCTCCTTTATTTATCGTAGAGAATGCAGCTGGAGCACGCACGCTGTGTATCCCCACGGTATTCTTTGGCTACCATGGCCAAGCCCTGGACAATAAGACGCCGTTACTCAGGTCGGTTCAGAGTTTGTCTCAAGAGGCTTGCGCCTTTCTAAAGCTACTGGGCGATGTTGACGTCAAGTCAGTGATGGCGACCCTGGGACCAGAGCAGGAATACTTCCTAATCGATCGTGAAGTAGCTGCCAAACGTCCGGACTTGATGATGACCGGTCGTACGCTTCTTGGTGCTCCTACCGCTCGAGGGCAGAAGTTGGAGGACCACTATTTTGGCTCCATACCTAGCCGTGTGATTGCTTACATGGAAGACCTAGAGCGAGAACTTTACCGTCTCGGCATTCCGGTCAAGACAAGGCATAACGAGGTGGCTCCCAGTCAATTTGAGATGGCGCCGATCTTTGAGAGCATGTCGATTGCATCGGATCACAACACACTCGCCATGGAGACGATGAAGCGAGTGGCTGCTCGTCATGGTTTTATGTGTCTACTGCACGAGAAGCCATTTGCTGCAATCAACGGCAGTGGTAAGCACTGCAACTGGTCGATGTCCAACGACAAGGGTGAGAACCTTCTTGACCCGGGTCACACGCCACACCAGAATTTGCGCTTCCTTGCGGTTGCAGCAGTAGTGATCCGGGCTGTCCATAAGCATGCGGCCCTGCTCGCATCGTCGATCATGAGTCCGGGTAATGACTTGCGCCTCGGTGGTAACGAGGCACCACCAACTATCATTTCTATCTTCCTTGGCTCTATGCTCGAGAAAATTTTCGAAACGATTGCTCAAGGAGAAGCAGCCCGCGGCTCTGAGCGTGAGATTATCAACCTCGGCGTGAGTCATATTCCCGATATTTCAAAAGACTACACCGATAGAAACCGGACTAGTCCGTTTGCTTTCACCGGTAATAAGTTTGAGTTCCGCGCAGTTGGAGCCTCGGCTAACGTGGCAGTGCCCATGTCAGTCCTTAATGCAGCTGTGACTGATGCGTTGGGGGAGGCTTCGACCCGTCTTAAAGCTCTGATAGCTAAAACTGGTACGCGCGATGAGGCGGTGATTACGCTGGTTCGTGAGCTTATCAGCGAGAGCAAGCATATCCTCTTTAGCGGTAACAATTATTCTGCTGAGTGGCGCGAAGAGGCTAAACGCCGTAGCTTGCCGATTATTGATTCGGCCGCAGATGCCTTTGCGATCTGGAACGATGAAAAAGCGACGGAATTCCTAGTCGCTGCTAAGGTTCTAAGCCGCGAGGAGATCGTCTCACGTTACAATGTACAGCTTGAGCGATACATCAAGACCATGGAGATCGAGCTTGATACTACGGTAGCACTGATCAACGAGTATGTGGTCCCAGCGGTGGAAAAGCAACTGGAGCGAACCTACAACGTTCAACGTGACGTTAAGAATGATAATTTGAAGTCGGCTCTAGGCCGTCGGACTGCTACGCTTGAAACTGCATTTGCGGATCTTCTGCAGCAGTGTGACGCACTTAAGCGTTCGCTCGATAAGCTTGCCGACACGCATGACGAGGCAGCCAAGGTTGCGCACATTGTCAGAGAGTGCAAGCCAGCGGCTGCTAAGCTTCGCGCTGCAGCAGATCGGGCGGAGCAGGAAGTGGCCGATGAGCTCTGGACCTTACCTAAGTACCGCGAGATGCTATTCCACCATTCGGTGAAATGAGCAGAACTCACTAACTAGAGGAATCTCCCGCGGATGGTTGCAAAGCTCTCTGCGGGAGGTTTTTATTTGGCGGCTTTTTCTGCGGTACCCGCGGTAGAGCTAAAGTGGACATTTAACTTTGCCACAGCTCCTTTGTCGTCTGTCATGGTAAAAGATTGATCGGATGATGTGACTCCCGCCCCCGTTTTGACCAAAGGTGTAAAAGAGACGGTGGCGATGACTTGATCATCATTCAGTACGTAGTATTTTTTGCGCTTTGCGATCAAACTGATGTCTGTCTGTATGGCAACTTGATTTTCTGAAATTTGCAGCTCAGACATAGTTTTTGCTACTAGATCGCGCACGGCTTTACCGTCGACGCGTAGCTGTTTAAGGTCCTTGACCTTGCTGTCTTGGCGCCAGTAGGCCAGAGGGTCTAATTTAGTTTCACCGAATGTCCCTAGTTCCGCAGTGACCTTTTTCCTTTCTTTTAGGTCTTTGGCTTTTTCCTCTGGCACATTGCTCAGACCATAAGCCGTAACCTTGAACACGTAGTTATTCGGCTTTTCTCCATTATGGGCACCCGCACGTATGACTGTTACGTCGAGATCGTGACTAAGGAGTGTGTAGTCGGTTGGTTCAGACGGTGACGTTGTTCCCGCTGTACCTGCAGACGCCTCGGAGTCTGGTAGGAGGCCAATCAATATCCAGCACAGGGTTAGTACGAAAACTTTGTACTTAGAACTAGCCAGAAATCTCATAAGGCTCATCCTTAGTGACTGATTGAATCGCGTCCCCGTTTTTCAGCTGCATTCACGATGGCTGCCAACATAGCTTCCAAGAGAAGCCTGGTGCGGGGATCTTCGTGTTTTTGCCTTTGCTCGAGGCACAGGCGACTGACTGCCTCGTGTTGGATGACATGGGTTGCTAGGCTCATCAGAGCTGTTTCACCAATTTCTTGAGCGCTCGGGTCGTCAGCACCAAATAGATGAATCGTATCAACGACGCGCTGCGCGTAGCGAAGATCGCCTGTAGCATTAAAACCCGACCAAAGTAGACTGATTTGGCGGCTTGTGACGACTTCGGCCGTCAACGGGTCTAACGTATGGATGTCGGTCTTGCGTAGACTTATGAGTCTTTGTTGATGGTCACGATCGACTTTATTGAGATTGTCATTCAATAGGCGCATTGCCTGTGGCCTGTCGGCCATGCGCAGGCTGACCAGTATGACGTACCATTCGTTTGGACCCAAGTTTTGCCAGCTTTCCGACCATCTGCTTAGCGATTGATCGTTTGCCGCAAATATCTGTCCCAGAAAGATGCTAGCAATCACTGGTATATCACCGTAGCGTTTTGAGTTCTCGTTGAGGTAACCGTGCCTTTTCATGAAAGACAGAGCCGCGGTGATCCGCTCCGGGTGTGGGTCTTTATAATAGTAGGCGAACCAGGAGCGAAATTCGTTGTCGGTTACGAACGGAGTTGGATCCTGTTTGGCCACAGTCGTGGTGACGCAAGCTAGCAGCAGGCAGCTCAAAAACATACTTGTGATGAGGCGTATATAAATCAGTTGCGGCCCTCTTGGTGAAACGCGCGCAGCTCGTTAGTGGCCCTACTCCCCTTCTTTTTATCGGATTAGATCTGTCGCGCTTGATTTGATGGTAGAATTAAATGGTAGTTTTACTGGCCGATCGAACTAAAAGGCAGGGATTATAGTCACATGCACGCGATTAAGCCGCCGACTGCATTTCGTCCCGTACCAAGAACTGGGGTCATCTATGTGACTACCGAAGCACAGGAGAGGGGATTTCGGCCGCATGACCCGCTCTGGTGCAATCTCGGGCAGGGTCAGCCTGAAACAGGTGCCCTTGCAGGCGCTGCCAAGAGAGTCGAAGAGCTTACGGTGCGCCCCGACGATCAGGAATATGCTCCAACGGTCGGTCTTTGGGAGCTTCGCGATGCCGTTGCGTCCCTATACAATCAACTTTTTCGTCGCGGTATGAGGTCCCAATACAGCGCTGAAAATGTATGTATAGCTGGAGGTGGGCGTACGCTTTTGACGCGAGCCGCCGCCAGTCTTGGGCAGGTAAACTTGGGGCACTTTCTACCCGACTACACGGCCTACGAGGAGCTCCTAGACATCTTCAAGGCTTTTACCGCAATTCCGATATTGCTTGAAGGTGCCAACAAATACGAGTTTTCCTTGGCGGATCTCCGCCGCGAAATCGTTGGTCGTGGCTTATCCGGTTTACTCTTTTCTAACCCATGTAATCCCACCGGTAAGCTTGTCGATGGTGAGGTCATGGCTGATTGGGTGCGGTTATCTCGAGAACTAGACTGTACGTTACTCATCGATGAATTCTATTCGCACTATGTTTACTCGCGCCCAGCTCAAGAGGCCTACATAGCGAGTGCCGCGCGCTACGTCGAAGACGTTGAACGCGATCCCGTGTTGCTATTTGATGGGTTCACCAAGAATTGGCGCTACCCAGGGTGGCGTGTGTCTTGGGCTGTGGGTCCTCGTACAGTTATTGAGGCCTTAGCAAGCGCCGGTTCGTTTTTGGATGGTGGCGGATCGAAGCCACTGCAGCGTGCAGCGTTACCCTTACTCGATCCGACTGTGGTCTACGCCGAGACCTCGGCGATCCAGACCGTATTTAGAGCCAAGCGAGATTATCTACTGAAAGAGCTGAGCCGTCTTGGTGTGCAGTTTGATCACCAGCCCGAGGCCACCTTCTACGCTTGGGGATCCGTAGCCACATTGCCCACCTCGATCAGCGAAGGCATGAGCTTTTTTCGTGCGGCACTAGACCAACAAGTGATTACAGTTCCCGGTGAGTTTTTTGACGTAAACCCTGGCAAGCGCCGCAAGGGAGGCGCTTCCAGGTTTAAGAATTATGTGCGGTTTTCTTTTGGTCCGCAGCTCGAGACGCTGACCCTAGCGATTAATCGTCTCGAACACATGATTGGCACAGCGCGCGGCTAGGGCGCTGGCCAGACCCAGTAGTTCATTTGGGCGGCTTGTTGACGAGGTATTTCGTGGTCAGATAATGCCCGGAGTCCGTAAGTTTAGCCCATTCGCCATTGAGTACGACCTCAACCTTGTCACCTTGGGCGACCCATCCCACGACGGGAGCATCCTTGGATGGGGCCGCTCGGACTTTGATGGCGACGACGCGGACATAACGTGTGACAGTTGGTCCATCAAATCCAGGGTACACCTTCGGTGCGGGCGGCGGTGCGGGAGCCGGCAGCGGTGCTGGAGCTGGGGCCGCAACTGCGGCCGCGGGTGCTACTGCCGCTACGGGAGCAGTGGCTAGAGGTTTTGCAGCAGCAGGTTGCACCGCAACAGGTGCCGCCGCGATTGGTTTAGCCACTGGAGCAGCTGCCGCTGCTGCAACTGGCACGGGTGCAACTGCTGCAGGCGCTGCGACTGGTTTAGCGACTGGAGCTGCCGCCACAGCTGGGGCAGCCGCTGCAACGGGTGCGGTTACCGGTTTTGGCGGTGCAACTGCAACGGGTGCTGCAGGTTTAGGTGCAGCAGCTGGAAATGTCACAGGTGATGGTGCTTTGGGTGCAGCCGGTGGCGGTACTGCGACGGCAGCGGGTGGCGGTACTGGAGCTGGAGCTGGCGCCGCAGCAGCGGCTTGGTCCGATGACCCATCGCCGCCTGACTCAGAGCTTTTATCTTCGCCGCCAGCCTCTTCACCTTCTTTGCCCTCTTCCTCTTCCTCACCGTCCTCGTCGCCTTTTTTGGTGGCGCAACCGGGGATAAGAGCAAATGCTGCGACGAACAGCAAAGCTTTGGTCAACCTCATGGTGGAACTCCTTTACAGCTTTCACCAGCATCTTGGCACAGTCTCTATTGTAAACAAAATCCTTTGGTTGGCACAAGCAAACGCAGAGGCTAATTGGTCGACCAAGTTCTGGTATACTCGGAAGTATCCAAGCAATTGTAAATAATTTGAAGAGGACTCGTTGAGAGCACTGATCAATGACTATCTTAGATCGCCGAGATCTTTAGCCTTAGCATGTTTTTTTGTGATAGCGATGGATGCGGCGCATGCATTTGCGTCTGAGTCGATGCCAACCAATACTAAGTCTGTGGCAGGTGTCCTGGCCGACGTTTTCCAAATCAAGATCGCTACCGATGCTAACTCGCCAAAAGCTGCTTACGGATCTTGCTTTGTTGTTGATGCAGCCGGGATTTTGGCAACTAATTTCCATGTTGTTGCCTATGCGTTGCACGACCCAAAAAAATATCACTTATATCTAATCGATGGAGATAGATCGATTCCAGCGGAAGTTGTGGCTATTGACGCCGTTAATGACCTGGCTCTGGTACAAGTTGACCGTACATTCAACAGGGCGGTTAAGTTTGCGCATGGACTACCTGAAAGTGGTGACAAGATTTACTCCATTGGCTGGCCAGAAGATCTAAACAAAGCCGTTAGCGAAGGCAATTTCAATGGACTGATGCAGGCTGGTCCGTATCGCAAAATTCAGATGTCGATTCCCCTTAATCCGGGGATGAGTGGTGGTCCGACCATCAACGACGCAGGCGAGGTGATTGGTGTTAACGTGTCCCTCCGAGCGGACTCTCAAAGCTTAGCGTTCGCTATACCTTACGAATCACTACGGACTCTCATGCGCGAGAAAAAAGCTTCACTAAGTAGGCCTGAAGATCATGACGATTTCGATGAGACCATGCGAGCACAACTAGAACGAGTACAAGAAGAGATCGCGACGAATGTTTTGCGGGAGAGTGATGCGACGCTGAAAATTGGTAGCTGGAACATCTTCAAACCAACTAAAATTGTCAAGTGCTGGCATTCGCAAGAGAGTGGTCCTCGCGATCAGACGCAGGTCATCACGGAGCAATGTTATTTATCTGGCTCGATGCCTATAAAACGAGATCTCGATGCGGGAACTTTTAGACTGAGATATCAGGCTATAGAGAATAGAAATCTGAATGCATGGCAATTTCTACACCAATTGAACGACGAACTTGAGGACCAGCCTTTTGCCATCGCCGATAAGGTCGAAAGATTTACTACAAGTTTACGCTGCCGCCAGTTAGATCTCGTCAATCCAAAAAATGTTGGTCTGAGAGTTCATTACTGTGTCAATGGTTTTGTGCCTTATGCTGAGGCCTATAACCTTGAGTTCGAGCTTGTCGCGTCCTCTGCTCAGCGCACTGCCCTACTGGTATCCGGGAGCTTCCTCGGATTTTCGGCTCATAACGCTCTCGCTATACTGCGAACGATCATCAATAGCATTGCCTGGGATCACAAATGATACTCGTTAAAGTGCATGGGTCTGATCATGTGGAGACACACAAAGTCGAGGTGTTTCCCTGTGTTATTGGCAGATCGATGCATTGTGGTATTAGGGTTGACGATCCTAGTGTGTCTGCCCGTCATGCCGAGGTGCACCAAACCAGCGACGGCTACATACTCAAAGATCTTTTCAGTACTAATGGCATCTGGCAGGCGGGCGGTAAAGTAAAAGAAGTTAAAATCGGAGCGCGTGAATCGATAGTGTTTGGCGATGTGCAGATCGAGTTTATAACCGCGGATATTCTAGAAAGAACGCATGACAGTAAACTCCTGCCACATGAACACAGCGAACCAGCTCATTGGCTAGCTCTCAAAATAGCTGCCTCGCTTTTAATCGCACTCTTAGTGGGTGTTTTTGTTCCAACGATGGAACAGTACCTGTGGTACTGGCCACCGGAGAAGCTAAGTGAGCTAGCAGGGAGAGCGATCTTGCTGTGGCTACAAATATCTGCCGTTGCCCTGGTGATTTCTGTTTTCTGCAAAGTAAACGTCAAAAGATTTAATTTCCATAAGGTGCTATTGCTGATTAGTCTTAGTCTAGTTGCTGAGAGGTTGGTGAGTCACTTCATGCCGTCTGTGGTTTACAACCTACACAATCTCGCTGGGGCTAAATTTCTAAAACATCTTGGCTACGGTGCCATCATTTACATCCTGCTATTGCGACTGCAGCGGTACGCCTTTCCGAAATGGCAATTGCGATACCGTCGTTGGGTGGCGATAGGTGTCAGTTTGATCAGCATCACGATCATTGAGCTTGTTATCGAAAGGCAACTGGGTGAAAGATCACGCATGGCTGACCTAGGCATGCCGTCATCTGCCCTGGCTCCCGCGCAAAGTAGTGATGACCTTATGTTTGCAATCGGACTGACGATTGCCGCGACAGATCAGGAGCGGATCAGGCAGCTGGAAAGACTGGAGTCGGGGGACGACTAAAGTTTGCCGTGAACACCCTGGCTTATGCAGCTAACTATCTGTAATCGCGGAGCTAAGGAGGTCTTTGGGACGAGAACCGTGGGGGTTTGGCCCAGGGTCAGCGTTTCGAGCATGGAAACGCGGGTGATGGCACATGCATTGAGGGGTGTCTAACCAAGGTGTTCACGTACATTTTGACGACTAACTATCGAATAATATCTGCTCTTCTTGTGTTGCCACGGGGGGCTCGTTAACGTCAAGGATGGTGGTGCGATCACCAGAAGATTAGCCGCCATGGCGTCAAATTGTCGCCACCGTGGTTAATTCGTGCTTGGTATTTTTTTTAAAAATCTGCAAAGTATTGTGATGACTTGAGCAAAGATTTGGATTTATGGTAGTCAGACTAACAGAGGACATTCCAATTCAAAAGTGAGGGGCACCGTGACGACCACGGGAGAGCTTTCAGAAAATTTACGGAATGTTATTGACCGCTACCTGAACGGTCATCGGAGCCGCTCGTTAGCGACCTTGTCAAGAGCCTCGGGTGTCAGCTATACCACGTTGCGTCGATTATACCAGCGGGAAGGTAACCCCACGGCAGAGCCTGTGTTAAAGATTATTGACGTGGCCCTGTCGACTGAGGAAAAACTCGATTTCATTAAGAGGTATTACCCAGAGATCGCAGTTAACCTCAGTGGGATTCAGGCTGATGCCTATCTGAGCGCGGCGCCTCGACAGGAGATACTTAAGGCATTTTATGTACGGGACCCTCACAACTATATTCTCAACTTGGCCCAGAACGACAAGGGCACAACGCGCGAGACCGTGCAGCGGATCACTGGTGAGCGCGGTCTTGAGGCCCTTGACGAGTTGGTGGAGCACGGGATTCTGGAGGTCGAGCGAGTCGGCGGGGACACCGTCTATCGCTTGCCGGCGATGCTTTCGAGTGACTGCGATATGGCTTTAGCGCAAATGAAGCTGTCAGCCGACCACTTCGACCGCAGCCTCATTGGAACGAAAGCAGCCAGGCTATTCCACGCCACTGCCTCGATCGATCAGCGGACATTGGAACGGATTCACGACGTTCTCTCTGGCGCCATCAAAGAAATTATTGAGCTTAAAGACGACCCCCGAAATAGCGGTGACATTCCGCTATTTGTAGACATGATGATGAACATCTACGATAGATCGCCATTGAGACGCGATAGGAGCGATGCATGATTCGGAATTTTCACTTGGTTGCTGGCATCGCAACCTCGATATTTTTCATGATTTTGGCTAGCCCCCGCGTCGCTTTAGCTGACGACCTGTCGCCTCGTGAGTTCAGTGCTGCAGGCTTGACCGAGATTGGGATTGAAAATGGTGGAGTGATCATTCTCCACACCATTTACCGATCATGTGATGGCGAGTGCGGTAAAGGTAAGTTTGTCATGGTTGCGCCTGAAAGTGAGATTGCCGCTCTGCGGGCGGAATTCGCTAACGAGAGCAATCTACGGATTCTCGTCAAGATCTCGGACGAGGATCGTGACATGTCTTTCGATGCTCAGATTACAGCATGTCCTAATGAGCAGGCATTCACGGGCAGGATTATCTCTTCCGGTGAGTCCTTTTACGTCGTCGGCGAGAAATATGCCGTCGAGCGCGGTTGGATTTGACCTCCTTTTGATCCAATTAAGATTTGCCTGTGGCTATGCTATCGCTTGAATACTGCGGTATGATAGAGAGATGCAGGCACATAAGATAACACTCCTGAGGTTGCGCAGGGCGCCGCTAGTAGTCGCATTGGTGACTACTGCGACCATTATGTCTGCGTGTAAACCTCGCTTAGGAATTCGGAGTGAATCAAGCTCCCTTGCATCTGGACCGGATAATCATGCGATTAGTCTCGCGGGTGTTGATTCTCGTGATCGGGAGCAGGTTCATGAGGAACAAACGATCCGCCTAGCGATTGCTAAGACGATCATGGGGCTCGATCCTAAATCAGATGACCGCCATGATCACATAGGACTGATCAACATAGCCGAACTGATGGGATTTGAGTTGCCATTCAATGACTGCGGAAGACCGTGGATTTTCCGTCAGGATGGTGATCAGGTGGTTATCTCTAGCCAACATAGTCGCGGTGTTGGTGCGTCTTGTCGGGTCCGAGACTCAGCTGCGCCTGTAAGTTACAGTTTTAGCCACTGGAGTCTCGAGCCAGAGGCCGTCTATCCGGTGTCGCTGGGTGGAGTGCCTGAAGCAATGGCGTGGCCCAGGGCAGCATCTAGTTCCAACGCCAACACATCCAGTGCGGTGACAGCATCACTAGATGATTCCGGAGCCCTAAAGTTTCTGACGCGAGAGACGGTGCTTGCCAGCGTGTCGGCAACGTCTGATGTCTTTACCCATCGCGTTAATTATGAGCGCACCATTCCCCTGGATCCCAGTTTTACCAAATTGTGGCAGGATGCTGCTCCAGGGTTACAAATAATGCCGGGAGACGGTGGCGGCGCAACTTTTAACTTCGGACCATCGGTGGCAGCCAAGCCACGTATGGCACGCGTCTCTTGCAGCGCCTCAGTGTTGCAAAATCCGGGCTGCAATTACCGTGTATACCTTACGGCCACGCATCTGATTCACCAGCAAAAATATCGTGCCATGGTCAATTTGTATCCCAAGATCGTGAATCTTACAGGACGTTTGAGGGGCGATACGCGATCTATGAGGAAGCCAAACATTGACCGCCAAAGTGACGGTTCTAGGGAAGGTGCTATCGTATCGGAGACTTTCGGTAAAGCTGAGGAACTTGATTTTATCGATGACCTGACGGAGCAGGTAACTACTAGAAGCGGCAATTGGTCCTGGGAGCAAATGCGTGCATTACCTTTAGCGCAAAAAGATGGCGTACCTACTTTAGACTGGGCGCTTCGCTATTTTACTGGTCAAGAATTTGGTGGACTAAGCTATGACTTTCTCCGTAGCGCAGAATCAGTTCAGACCTGTGTCTTGCATGTGGAAGTAATGCCGGACAGTAAGAGTTCGTGTCAAAGCTTGCAAGACGGTGCTGTAGTCGAGCCAAATGTTGTCCCGATTCTCTAGGTTGGTTTTTTGACCTAGACTGCATTTTGCGTTATACATTGGGCATGCTTCATCAGTCCTACGAGTTTTATAAAAATCTATTCTTAAGTCGCAGATTACCACTCGCCTTTGTTGATCTCGATCAGCTAGATATCAATGCCAGCGCACTTCAAGAGCGGGCGGCAGGAATGCCGATGCGGATAGCGACGAAATCGATTCGCAGCGTCGCCATCATCAAATACATATTGGATCGTTTTCCTGGCTTTCGAGGAGTCATGGCCTACTCCCCTGCAGAGGCGTGTTATCTGGTTGAGCAGGGCATAGACGATATTCTGATCGGTTATCCAAGCGTCGAAGCCTCTGAGCTGACGCCTTGCTTGAATCATGTCAAAGCGGGCAAGCAGATCACTTTTATGGTCGATCACCACCGACACGTGGAAATTCTTGGCGCCTTAGCCACGCAGATTGGGACTAAGGCGCCACTGTGCCTTGATATAGATCTATCGACGGTGTTCCCCGGACTGCATTTTGGCGTTTACAGGTCACCGATAACCTGCGCCGATGACGCTCAGCCTCTGATCAAGCGCATTCATACTACGGCCGGAGTTCGCTTAATTGGGGTTATGGGCTATGAGGCGCAGTTGGCAGGAGTGGCAGATGCCGTACCTGGAGCGCCACTCAAGAATATGATCATTAAACTGCTCAAATGGTATGCCAGGCGGGAATGTTTTCCGCGGCGCCGGCAGTTAGTTGATGAACTAGGGCGCCAGGGTTTTGATCTCAAATTTGTGAATGGGGGGGGCACGGGAAGCATTGAGCTGACAAAGCTTGATACCTCGGTCACCGAGTTGACCGTGGGATCTGGGCTTTATGCTCCAGGTCTATTCGATCACTATGCTCAGTTCCGCCACCAGCCGGCAGCGGGTTTTGCGCTACCAGTGGTGCGGATCGCCAGGCCCGGAATCTATGCCTGTTCAGGTGGCGGTTACATAGCCTCCGGTCCAACTAGCGAAGATAAACAACCCACACCGATACTGCCCAAGGGCACACGGCTGATTAAGCTTCTCGGTGCCGGGGAGGTTCAAACCTCGCTTAGGTCATCGGTCCCGTTGCAAATTGGAGATCCAGTCATCTTCAGGCATGCCAAGGCTGGAGAGCTGTGCGAGAGGTTTAACCATTTAAGCTTGGTACGTGGTGATAGGATAGAGGCCGAGGTTTCGACTTACCGTGGTGATGGCCAGTGTTTTTGTTGACCAGGTTAGAACTTCCTCAAGCCCACGATTTTGCCGTGGACACTAAAGTCCTGCGCTATGAATTTGAGCTCCAGGCGAAAGCCCCCGCCTTTGACCAATGGTTGAGCTTGGGGGATGGTCACGCAGCCGCCCCCAGCTGATAGGTCATCTACAAAGCATTTAAAGCTCTGCTCGGGTAGGGTTTTGCCTGGTTCGGTGATCATGGTGCACTCGACATTTTGGAGCTGCACGCGAACGTCCGAGCGCAAGTCTTTGACCCCTTCGGTCAAGGGTTGATCGACCTGGACGTTGCGCCGTATTAGCTCTTCGTTGACCCATTTGCGAATCTTGGCTGATTCATCCTCGGACACAAGAAACTTGAGGGCAATTTGCTTTGTCGTTTGTTGTTCGTCCGCCACGCCAGCATCTCTCGAGTTCATCTCGCATTTTATTTCAAGGGGATAGCCTTCATTTTACCTTTGACCCGCGCGAGCGTCTACTGCCTGCCCCATGCAAAAGCCTATGGCCTAGTGTTTTTGTTATATGATGAAGAAGTTAAGTGCTCATAATTTACGATTCATGAACTCACTAAGCATAAACAATGAGGGCTACAGTGGGCATCAAGTCGCAGGATATACTGATTGTTTTGAAGCTTGTTGCGCTAGGCGATAAACCTTGGAAGCAGGGTGACCTTGCAGATCAACTGGGCCTCAGTCGTGCCGAGGTTTCCAACTCGCTTGCGCGGTCTGTAGCAGTGGGATTTCTGGACGAGCAGAGGCAGCCGCAGCACCAGGCAATTTTAGAATTCCTATTATTCGGCCTCAAATACGTTTTCCCTGTCAGAAGAGGAGCACTCGGGCGCGGCATTTTGACGACACCGTGTGCGGCCCCGCTGTCTGGCAAGCTCGTCGTGACCACGGAAGACCTATCCGTGTGGCCGTGTCCGGACGGACCGGCCAGAGGTCAGGAGGTAGAGCCCCTCTACCGTTCCGTTCCGGAGGCAGTTAAGAACGATCCTGGTCTCTACGAGCTTTTGGTACTGGTCGACGCCCTGCGCCTTGGTCAACCTAAAGAGGTGAAGCTAGCCACAGAGGAACTGCGGCGTAGATTCAAGCCTGAATCTAGGTTTATCAAGGCTTTTGCCTGGTAATTGGACAGAAGCCAAGACTTCAGTGCCGGCCGAACTCTTCAAAAAAGTGAGCCTTGCCCCCAACTCCAAGGGACACATAAAAGCCATCAAGGTCGTAACCTAGCTGTACCACCATGCCCCGAATATGCTGCCGCATCACTTCCTCAGGGACGGCCAACACATAAGGAGCCGGTGGGGCGATGAATCCCGTAACAGCAGTCGCCGGCTCAACGTCGCCTGGTAACAGGATAAAGGTCAGTTCCCCAATGTCTTCAGTCGACGGGGAGCCGTCGCGCGTGATCCCGCGCACGGTCCAGACTTCGGCCTCGTTTGTGAAAACAACGCGAAAGCCCAGAGCGATCCCGATGATCTCTTGCACTGGACCCTCAGACTTGGTGTTATCTCGACCCTGGCTACCGATGGCTCGTAGATTGACGACTCGTTCTCTGGGTTGGCTTTTTCGATCCATGGCGACATCTCAGCTTCTTTAGGGTGATGCCATCCGCGATGCGGATCTGACAATGGCGCGCACCGTACCACGTGCGGCACAGTGCGCAAATGCAAAAGTCAGCCATGCTCTCAGTGGAAGTGAGCACGCCTTTTGGAGGGTCTACCTTTGCCCCTTTGTTTGCCTTGCCTTAGGTCAAACCTTTGATCTTGGCGCTGGTCTCCCCGTTGCTCCAAGCGTTCAGCAACCACGGTGGCTTCTTGGCGGGTTTTCTTTGGCGCTGAATGTGAGTGGACAACTTTCACGGCAGCCAGGGCAATTTGTTTGAGCGTAAGGCCTGTTGTTTCGCCTTCTTTCAGCATGGCATCGATCAGTGCCTCGTAGCTTGCCAAGTGCTCGTCACCTAGTACCGCCATGAGTTTGGACTTGGTGTCATTCCGTCGTTTGTCTTCAAGGTCAGCTGGAGTCGGTAGTCTGCCGACTGGGATCTTTTGTTTTGTAAGTCGCTCGATATTCAGCATCAAGCGCTTATCGCGAGGTTCTGACATGGTGAGGGCGGTACCTTCACGACCAGCGCGACCTACGCGACCGATCCTGTGCACGTAGGCTTCGGGTGCCGATGGAACGTCAAAATTGACCACATGCGAGAGGTGTTCAATGTCAAGGCCGCGCGCTGCCACGTCGGTGGCAACCACTAGCTCAGCATGACCCGCTCTGAGTTTATGGAGCACTCGTTCTCTTTGTTGCTGGCTCATGCCGCCATGCAGCGATTCTGCTCTCATCCCACGCTCTTTGAGTGTGTCGGCCAGCAGATCCACGTCTTCGCGCGTGCGGCAAAAGATGATGGCAGCCTTGGGAGTCTCAAGCTCGATAAGAGAACAAAGTGCCTCAAGTTTGCGTGGACGCGGAACAACAAAAGCCGTTTGTCTGATCTTGGGTAAGGTCGCCGTATCCTTAGCGTCTTTGGCGATACTGACACGTGCGGGATCTTTGAGATGACGTTGAGCAATCGCTGCTATTCTTGGTGCCATGGTGGCCGAGAACAGCATGACTTGACGCGTTTCAGGGGTCAGATCGATGATGGATTCGATATCTTCTAAGAACCCAAGGTCGAGCATTTCGTCAGCTTCATCAAGCACCAGCGCCTTGATCGCGCTCAAATCCATAGTGCCGCGCTCAAGATGGTCTAAAGCCCGACCCGGGGTCGCGACGATCACGTCAGTCCCGCGTTTTAGGGAACGAATTTGCGGATCGTAGGACTGTCCACCATAAATCGCGGTAACGCGCAGGTTGATTCCCTTGCCGTAACGCAGCAAGGACTCGCACACTTGATTGGCAAGTTCTCTGGTTGGGACCAATACAAGCGCGCGAGGTTGATTGGGACGCGATTTCTCTTGGCCAATCATATGCACAACAGGCAGGGAGAATGCGCCGGTTTTCCCAGTGCCTGTGGCAGCCTGACCAACCATGTCGCGCCCAGCTAGTAGGAACGGTATCGCCGCTTTCTGAATAGGGGTAGGTTCTTGGTGTCCGAGACCCTGAAGGATAGATAGCAACCGACTGTCGAGTCCAAGGGATGAGAACCCCGACTGTTGGTCGGTATTTATTTGATTAAGCATTACTATCCTTCCTTAAAAAAATTAAAAATTCGGTCCGGAGCATCATTAAGGTGGGCCTTCTTTATCTTTTAATGTCGCCAATTGCCAGGTTTAAAGTGTATGTATGGATTCTTCTTTGTTTTTTAATTATGAGGCAGCCATGAAAGCTTCTGATTTAATCAGAAAATATAAGTGGGATCTGATACTTATCGCGATCTTCAGTGCGATTGCCATAGCTTTGGCAATCTTGGCTCATGGACAGGTCAAGTGGTATACCGGCCAGGTTGCCATGGTGTCTCCCCTTATTTTCGCCGCACTCATTCTTTTAGGTCTGACTCTCGTTGGGGTGGCGGGGAGCGCCAGATGGTTCCCTCGGGTACTTCGGGTGTTGTTGACCAGCGCGGCCGTTGTTCTGGTGGCCCCAACGCTATTTCTTGAGTTAGAAAAGCTGGTTGCGCCTATTGAATGGGGTCGTGGTACGACGCCTGCCGCGGTGGTTGACCTGATCAAAACTGATTGCGATAGCGACCGTATCAGGGCTTGGGCGAGGATCCTCACGCTACCCAAGGAGCAAAAGGACGACGTGGCTGCCGCATTGGCACCGGTCCTCTTAGGGACTGATGCGAAAGCCCAGCACTCGGCAGCCTTGACACTACAGGTGTCACTCAGAAAGCACACGCTCGCTGCCATGGCAGCGATGCGCAGCGACCTCCGAGAATATTTGGCGACCGTCGCTCAGCACGGTGAACTGAGCGAACGAGAGCGTCGCGCGGGATCGTTCGCTCGGGATTTTATCGGGTCGAATTTAACGGCAGTTCGCAAAGCCTTGTCAAAAAACAAGCGCAAATACCTGCCTGAGGGTGGCCTTGAAGCTCTTTTCCTCGCCTTGGCCGCAGACCCGGGAACGGGTAGGCTATATCTGGAAGAGTTAGCCCGTCATGGTGATCAAACAGAGAAGCCATTGGCCGAAACGGTGATGCGGCTCGCGGCGATTCCACTCCCGACGGCAGCGTCCCATTAACTGAGCCACGTTTAGAGGGTGCCATGAATGCATTAAACTGCAGATTAAATCGAAAATCGTGGCGCACTCTGCGACAGTTGGTATTTGCTCTATCTACGATTGCGTGCTCAGTGATGTCAGTGATGAATGCTGCAACTGCTGTGGCAGCACATGATGGCACTAAGAGTTGCGAAGGTTACTTAGTGGGCGCGGCGCATGGCGACATTACCGGACCTATCGTGGGCGTAGGTATGATGGGATATGCTGAGCTTGGTCAAATTGACGAGGGGATTCATACTCGCCTTTGGTCACGTGCTCTGGTCGTTAGTGATCGCTGCAAGAAGCAGACTGTGGCCTTTATAAACGCCGATCTAGCAATGATTTTTGACGGCGTCAGGCGTGCGGTGATTGAACGCCTGGCCGTGGCCTTGCCAGGCGTATTCGATGAAACGAATTTGATGATAAGTGCCACGCATACCCATGCGGGTCCCGGTGGATTTGCTCATCACGCTCTTTACAACATAACGACGCGAGGATTTAATCCGCAGAACTTTCACGCCATAGTCGAAGGTATCGTAGCATCTGTCATACGCGCTCATCGTGAACAACAGCCGGCACAGCTCTCCATCGCCACAGGACATCTGGTTGGTTATCAATTCAACAGATCTCCCGAGTCATTTGCACGTAATCCAGAATCGGAGCAGCAGTTATTCCCTACTAAAGCTGACACCGAGATGGTTCTGATCAAGGCGATATCTGATGATGGTCGGCCGATCGCTGCGTTCAATTGGTTCCCCGTCCATGGCGTATCTTTACCGATTAGCAACAGGCTAGTGAGTGGTGATAATAAGGGTGTTGCAGCGCAATTTTTTGAGCGTAAGTTTGGTACTACTTATCTACACGATCATGAGTTTGTTGCTGGATTTGTCCAAGCTAATTCAGGCGACATTAGTCCCTATGATGTGTCCCATGGTCCCGACAGCGAGAAGGACGGATTTGGTCGCAACGAGTGGTCTGCTCGCGGCCAATTTCAAAAAGCTTTTGAACTGTACCACAGGCCCGACTCCGAGGTGATGACTGGTCCGGTTGCAGCCGTGCATAGGTACGAGGATCTTGCTTACCGGCAGATTGATGCTGCGTTTACCGGTGACGCGAGCGCCACTACCTGCCAGGCGGTATTAGGTGAGAGCTTTGCTGCAGGCACGCCTAATGGGATGCCGTTTCCAATCTTCAAATCGCACGCAATTTATGGGCAGACCTGGCCCAAGTTTACTCTGATGCCTCGGGAGCAGGAGTGTCACCAAGAGAAGGTCCTGCTGCTGCCAACGGGATTTGTTAAGCCCAATCCGTGGACGCCACGCATAGCGCCCTTCCAAATCATTCGCATTGGCAGCCTAGCCATCATTGGCGCACCATTTGAAGTCACAACCGTTGCTGGCTATCGTCTGAAACAAGAGATCAAGCGGCGACTCATTGCTGATGGAGTGCGCCATGTGGTCTTGAGCGGTCTGACAAATGAATACATTCATTACGTGACCACGCGCGAAGAGTACCAAGCACAGGCCTACGAGGGGGGAGCCAACCTTTACGGGCCGTGGTCGTTAGCTGCATATACGGAAATTTTCGTCAATCTAGCGGATGATATGGTTTCCGGTCGCCAACGTCCGCCAGCTGCTCGGCCGCCAGATTTGTCGTCAAAGCAGCTTGTGATTCCCAAGATCCCCATTCACGACATTGCGCCCCAAAATAGTCGGTTCGGCGATGTGAGGGTGGATGTGGCAGATGAATACCGCGCTGGCGACACAGTAACTGTGGAATTTTGGGGGGCTCACCCTAACAACGCTCACCGGCCTGGATTTTCTCATCTGACCGTGGAGACCCTCAAGGGTGACACTTGGCATCCGGTCTATTTTGATTGGGATCACGAGACGAGAATGCACTGGCATCGGTATGGTGTTGGTAAATCGATCATTCAGATTGCCTGGAGCCCTGCGGAGGACAGCGTTTCCGCAACGTACCGTATCTGTCATCACGGCAAATCCAAATCCCTATTTAGTCAGGGGTTTACGCCGTACAGTGGATGTTCGCGTGCGTTCCGCGTGCTTGCCCGCGATTTAGACATGTAGCTACGTCTTTTTAGACAGTTTTGGCGGTAAAAGCGAGACCATGGCACGATCAGCAAGTCAGCTGGATTTACCGTGCGTACTGAGATATAACCAACACTCAAGAATTCACGTAACGACCCAAAGCATTCAAGAGATTGGCACATTGCCTGCAAAGTCGGTAATTTGGATGTCGGTTGTTTTTGGAGGTACTCTGATGCGGACAGCGCTCTTCCCTCTCGGAATAATGTCATTACTGCTTGCCAATACTTCGTGTGGCAGCCTCAAAAAAGACAAGCCGAACAAAACTATCGCTCCCTCAGGTCAAGAGATCCGCTCGACCGACGCATCTGTCACGACTGGCACCCAAAATCCTTACGCGGGCAGTCATTTTTTCGTCGACCCTGCTTATGCAGCCAAGGTGCGGGGGACCATCCCATTAGCTCCGGATCTGAGCGACAAACTAGATAAAATCGCTAGTACCAGCACCGCGTTCTGGGTCGATCGTAAAGCTGCCATCGCGGGCCTCAAGACTTATCTCGATGCCGCATCGAGCCTGGCCGCGACCCTTGGATCGCCAGTGGCCGCCACGGTTGTGGTTTACAATCTTCCCGATCGAGACTGTGCCGCTGCCGCGTCGAATGGTGAACTAAGTGGTCCGAACGGCCTGGACGAATACCGCGTCTACATCGATGAACTCGCGGCAGTAGTAAAGAGCCACACCAATGTACGGATCGCCGCAGTGGTTGAGCCGGACTCGTTGCCAAACATAGTGACAAATCAAGGTCAGCGTAAATGCACCACTGAAGTTCTGGCAAATTACGAGACAGGTACCGTTTACGCCATTGAGAAGCTGCAGGCAGATCATGTCAGCCTCTACCTCGATGTAGCTCACAGTGGTTGGCTCGGTTGGCCGAGCAATCGCACCGGTGCAGCCCAGGTTATGGCAAGGGTGTTACAAAAAGCGGGTGGCCTGCATAAGATTCGCGGCTTTGCCACCAACGTTGCTAACTACAGCGTCCTCCAGTTTGATTTCAGCCGACCGTCACCATGGTACGATCAATCCAACCCGGCTCGTGACGAATTAACCTACGTTCAGCTGTTAAGCCAGGATCTTACTGCGGTCGGTATTAGCAATCCTCGGTTTATTATCGACACTGGACGCAACGGATCCCAAACGGCACGTCAAATCTGGGGCAGCTGGTGTAACGTAGCTAACGCGGCGATTGGTAAATTCCCTCAAGCAGAGCCGATGACTGGCATCGACGCATTCGTCTGGATCAAGCCGCCAGGGGACTCCGATGGCACAAGCGATAGCGCGGCGGCGCGTTTTGACTATATGTGTCGTTCGGGAGATTCTCTTACGCCAGCACCTGAGGCGGGCGCGTGGTTTCCGGAGGCACTGATCAGGTTCCTACGTAATTCCTAAGGCGCTACCGGAGTGGTGCCACTGTAAAAATAGCTGACCCATGTCCGCTTGTGGTATTGATCGTCGATCATGAACTTAGTACATGATCATTCAGGTACCACCACCACGGAGGCAGTCATGGATCGCAACTTGGCGCTCGAATTTGTCAGAGTCACGGAGGCAGCCGCCCTCGCGTCCGGACGTTGGGTAGGTCGCGGTGATAAGAATGCGGCTGATGATGCAGCAGTCACGGCCATGCGCAGCGCTTTTCAATCTATGGACTTCGACGGTCTGGTCGTCATAGGTGAAGGCGAAATGGACGAGGCGCCGATGCTCTACATCGGTGAGACGGTGGGACGAGGTAGTGGTCCACGCATAGACATAGCTTGTGATCCACTTGAGGGTACCACCATCACCGCAAACGGTGGTAGCGAGGCAATCGCCTGTATCGCGGCGGCGGCTCGCGGCTGCTTCCTCGCTGCTCCTGATATGTATATGGATAAGTTGGCGGTTGGACCCCAGGCTAGAGGGGCCATCGACATTACCAAAAGTGCGACCTGGAACATACAAGAGGTAGCTAGGGCCGTCGGCAAAGCCGTTGAGGATTTGATGGTAATCATTCTCGATCGCGCGAGGCACAGTGAGCTCATAGCAGAAGTTAGAGCGACAGGTGCACGTATCCGTTTGATTAGCGATGGTGACGTGTCTGCGGCTGTGGCTACAGCACAGCCAGAGTCCGGTGTGGACGTGATGATGGGCTCAGGTGGCGCCCCTGAGGGGGTTATTGCCGCTGCCGCATTGCGTTGTTTAGGTGGCGATATGCAGACCAAACTGCTATTTGGCTCGCAGGAAGAGGTGGAGCGAGCCAAAACCATGGGTATCACGGATCAAAACAAAATTTATCAACTCGAGGACATGGCCCGAGGTCATGTGATGTTTGTCGCGACCGGTGTGACCAATGGTAGCTTTCTCTCCGGAGTGCGCTATAGCGGCCGCGGGGCGTTCACACACTCTATAGTCATGCGGTCTGAGACCGGCACAGTTCGGGAAATCAGGACGCGGCATCACTTTGATCGCAAGCCACGCTACGGATGGTAATGTTGGCGGCATGAGTAATGGCGATCTTGATAAGTTAAGCCGCTGGACTAAGTTTAAACCAAGTCTATGTCGCGGCTGTTGGGCGGGTTGTTGTCGTCTACCTGTTGAGGCAAACGCTCAGGACTTAGTGCGGCTTGGATTAATTAGCGCCGATGAAGCAGAGGGTTCACTTAAAAAGATCGCGCGCGTACTCATTGCCGCGGGACTTGTGTATCAGTATCGCGCCTCAACGGGTATCTTTACACTGGCACAAAAGCCAAATGGTGATTGTCAGTACTTAGGTGAAGACCGTTTATGTCAGGTTTACGAAAATAGGCCCGAGGTTTGTCGCCAATTTCCCAATGTTGGGCCACGGCCAGGTTATTGTCCCCATCGTAAATTAAGTAAAAAACTCACATGATGCGAGGTTAACCATGGTTAAGATGAATGTGGTGTATGAGGGAAAAAAACATTGTTCGCTCCGTCACGAACCATCGCAGTCCGTGATTGAAACTGATGCTCCCCGTGATAATCAAGGGTTGGGTGAGCGGTTTTCGCCGACAGATCTGGTAGGAGCCGCACTTTGTAGTTGTATACTTACAACGATGGCATTAGTGGCTGAAAGAGATGGTCTCAACATTGAAGGCGCCACTGGAAGTGTGGTGAAAGAGATGGCTTCGAGTCCCCGACGTATCAAGAGCCTTACCGTTGCCATCACTCTGCCCGCAAAATTGACCGAGCCCCAGCGCCAGAAGCTAGAGCACGCTGCTAGAGCATGTCCGGTCCATGCAAGCTTGCATCCCGACGTAGAGAAGCCAATTAGCTTTAGCTACGCATGATCTGGGGCGGCGCCTCGCGCCGCTTTTACTTTTTGCCGTGAGATCAGTCTCAAACTATGCGGCAAGCTTCATCAAAGCTGAGTCTAGGTAGCCGCGGGTGAAGTTTACCTACGTCACCGTAACCAAGGTTACAGATAAAGTTGGAGCGCCAGCTCGTCCCGGCAAAAAATGCCCGGTCAACTTGCTCGTGATCGAATCCTGACATCGGTCCACAGTCGAGGCCGAGAGATCTTGCTGCTATCATCAGGTACGCCCCTTGAAGCGAGCTATTGCGGAATGCCGTCGACTCGATGAGCGGTTGATTTCCGGCAAACCATGATCTGGCATCTGCATGTGGGAATAACTTGCCTAGGTGTTCGATAAATTCAAGATCATGGGCGACGATCGCAGTGACCGGGGCAGCCTTGGTTTTCTCAACATTTCCGGAAAGTAGACATGGCAACAGCTTAGCTTTGGCGGCGGCGGTCTTAAGGAAGACGATACGACCAGGGTTGCTGTTAGTGCTTGTCGGTCCCCATTTGGCGATATCATAAATTTGCCGCAATAGTGCGTCAGGCACATCTTTGTTTAGCCAGCCGTTATGTGTACGTGCTTTGGTGAAAAGTTGCTCAATACTCTCTTGTGAAGTCTGACCCATCACTTATCCCCGGTAACAGTTGCAGTTGTGAAAAAGTACGGCCGCAGATTAGGCATACTATAACTTTGGTGCCATAGTGTGGAGAATTCTTCGTTTCCTGCAGGTGACAGCTGGCGATTGGTATGCGAAAATTGATGTATCAGCCAGTGATCTAAGGGGAAATTGATGAATCAGCAACTGATGCGGCGGCTCGATGCTTGGGTTGGCAAACTGATTTGTCTGCTACTCACTATGCACAGGCGGTTCACCGAAAGATTCAACGGCGCGAGGCCGCTCGATTCCATCTTATTCATAAAGCTCATCGAGCAGGGTGCCTCGGTATTGGCTGTTGATGCATTTGAACGAGCCATCGATTTAGTGGGTCGAGATAAGGTTTATCTCTGTGTGTTTGTAGAAAATCGCCCCATCATCGATGTACTTGGCCAGATGGAAAAGGGTAATGTTTTTGCCTTACGCAATCAAAATATTTTTGTCTTTGCCATCGATCTTGTGAAAATGCTCTGGCGTGCGCGTCGCCTCGGTATCACTGCTACCGTAGATCTCGAGTTTTTTTCCCGTGGCTCAGCCATTATTTCCTATCTAACAGGTGCAAGATATCGCGTCGGGATGCATAGGTACACGATGGATGGCCCCTATCGCGGCGATTTGATGACACATCGCATCTCATACAATCCCTACTTACACACGGCGGTTACTTACCGAGCTATGGTTGAGGCATTAAGTCACCCGGTAGGTGAGATACCCTGCAACAAACTGGTAGTAACCCCAGAATCAACCAAAAAAGCCATATTTAAGCCTGATCCAGTTGAGATTGCAGAGGTAGAATCACTCCTTGCGGCTAGGATTAGTGAAGGGAGCGGGGTCGGTGGTCCTCGTATCATTTTAAACCCAAACGCTAGCGACCTCATGCCTCTCAGAAAATGGCCGACAGATAGATTCAAAAAATTGGCAGAGCTCATTCTGGAAGATTATCCGGATGCATTGGTCATTTTAACTGGTGCTCCGCGTGAGGCCGCTGCAGCAGAAAAAATCCGCGATGATCTCGGCTCAAAGCGTGTTGTCTCTGTGGCTGGGGCCACGACTATGCGTCAATTGATCACCTTGTTTGCCCTCAGCGATGTACTTGTGACCAACGATAGTGGTCCGGCTCATTTCGCATCAATGACCAAGATTAAAAACATCGTTCTATTTGGTCCAGAAACACCGAAACTATACGGCCCAATTGACGGTAATCCTATGCCCATTTGGGCTGGTTTAGCATGTAGTCCGTGCATCAATGCTCTGAATCATCGCCTCTCACCGTGTAACAATAATACCTGTATGCAGGTGATCTCCGTTGAGGAGGTCATGCAAAAAGTAAGGCAAAGTCTCCACGGCCGTCAGCAACGGGGAGTATCTGTTCACCACGAACCGTCTCTACCCACGGAGCGTTATATTGCTCAGTCAAATCTAGGAGGAAATGCACATGTACTCTAAGTTGTGGCGCGGCACGATAGTTGGATTGGCTTTATGGTCCTGCACTACCCCAGGTAAGGTTCAGGATATAGAAACAAAAGGGTTTCAGGCCAAGGGCAATGCCAGTAGCGGTAAGATCGGCATCAATGAAAAAGACCAGGTCGTCATTCGCGAAAATACATCGGCGCAGGATGACCTAGCGGTCCTCGACATTGCCAATACACACTTGCGTGATGAAGTTGAGCGGGATTTGCACGATCTCAAGGCCTGCGAGGCCCAGCTAAATGACCCCAGACTCGGTGGTAACGGGCAGGCTACAGCCAGTCATGATATCGAGGCTCTCAAGAACGACCCTGAAATTAGCCAAAAAATGGGGCGCGATGAGGACGGTGAACTAAGGGTGGTTCGTGAGCAATCGTTTGACGAGCGACTTAAGTCCGAGAAGAAATATCAAGCAACGCTTAAGCGCATGAAAAAGTTAGCGACCGAGCAGAAAGACTCTTGCCAGAGTCGGCTTGCGGTAGCGCGGGAAAAGCACGGCTTACCCGGTAAGCCGTACAAAGCGGGCGGTTATTTCACCAAGGATGGCACCTGGGTTGAGACGCAGCGGGGCGAAACGAGTCTAGATGATGCGTTTGAGATTCGCGCTAAAGCTAAATCAAAGGGCGCCGCCGCTGAGGACTGAAATAATACCAGTCATTGCTCTTTTAGATTGTGGGTTCGGCATCCACGGCTTGCCGCAGGTCGTTGCGCCAACCGAAAGCGAAGGCAAGCTCCATTGCCAGAAAGAGCGGAGCATTGAATACCTGCATGATGTTGTCAAACAGTGCAGGTTTTTTGCCTTCAAAGTAATGTCCGACGAATTGAATGGCCCATCCGCTGACAAACGTAATCAAAAAGATCCATAAAGCCTCAGCCGCGGGAACCAGGTTTGCCGTGTAATTAGCTAGGTAAAGTGGCAGGGCACTAAATGGAAGTTGCAACACAGCGAGTCCAACATCTAGGCGCAAATAGTACATCATACAGATGCCAAAACCCACTGTGGCCGCTGTAACCGGTACCGGCGATTGCTCAGTGCCAGCCAATTGCCCGATGCTTAGTAATAGGAAAAGTGCATAAACGATCACAGGCACTCCAATAAAGTGAGTAGCCTTATTGCGCCGATCGCGATGATAGTGGGCGTATGATTTCATTAGTTCGGTGATCGGTTTCATGAGGGTAGCTCCAATGATCGTCCAGCTGATAGTTAGTGGGATCCCGCCACTTATTCCCAGTACCATAAAACTCTGCCAGGGTGCTCGCTAGAATCTCTGCGCGCGGCGGGAGACCCATTGCGGCATAGCGACGTGCGGCTGCCATAACATCTTGCTGAAATCGTCGCCAACTCTCATCGACGACGCTGCCACCAAGGGCTAAGTTATCGGCACTGAAATTAAAGATACAACCACTTGCGACGGAAAAGACCCACTCTAGAGCCTGAGGCTTGATTTCTACCCTTGCGAATTCCGACTGTTTTTCTGCCGATCTACCGTCGGGTTCATACCAATAGCCGTAGTCGACTAATGTACGGCGATAGCTACCAGCGATACACCAATGTGCAATTTCATGGAGGGCGCTGGAGAAATACCCATGGGCGAAAATAATTTCGGCTCGGTGCTGCTCACTGGCCGCCGGTTTATAAATCGGTTCATTGTCACCGGCTCTGAGCACGGTGCTCTCAGTCACGGCGAATAACGCGTCAAAGATACTTATCAGATCGGAATAACGATGATGCACTACTGACCGGTCCAGAGGTAAAATTGCGAATCAATGAGTAAGGGAAATGCTAGCTGCATAACTTTTAATGATGGCGATAGTCGTGAGGTCTCTGTCGTAGACGGAGTACCATCCTTGCGGTTCGTGAGGTGGGTCACCGGTGTAAGGTGTCCCAGGACGCCAGAGCCCACCTGGCTCGACGGGACGAGCTTCGCCACTCCAAGCCCAAAAATTTACGCCACTAAGTGCATGGTCTTGCCGGATGTGCTGCAGGGTGGCGTCAAACATAGTTTGGTAATACCGATCGCGCGTTTCCGTGCTGGCAGTTGGCGTGAAGTCGCCAAGGTCGCGTGCAATGCCAAATTCCTCAAATACGGCTGGCTTACCCAGTTTTGCAGCGAGTTCTACATGGTAATCCACATAATCAAGGGCCTTCTTAATCGCACCCTCGTACGACGCGGGATTGCGGGGGTCATACCAACCAAAATTTTGAATCCAAATATGGAAGGTGAGGTAATCGATGCCTGTAATCGCATGAACAATCTCTGGCTTGGTCCTTGTGGTATCTGGGCTGGCTGTTAATCCCTCACTCCCAGTAGTGACGAGATGGTGCGGATCCAGATGTTTAATTCTTGATGCGGTGCGGGTCACCCAACGAACGTAGGCCTCGTAGTGATTCTGTCCACGGGGCTCGTTGGCAAGTTCCCAAGACATAATTGTCGGGTCAAGAGAATAGGGAACGAGAGTTAGGGAATTAATCCTCGATACGATGAGGTCGACGGCGCCGTTATAGAGAGCTACTGCCCGGGGATTCGCATAAAAACGCGCCGCGTAATTCTCAAAGGTGCTCCAGCCAAATTGCTCTGGATAAGGGATTGCTGAGCCCTCGACCCAAGAAACATACTGAGCGAACCCACCGGACCACTGCCAGAAATTACCAAGACACATAATGGCGCGCATGTCGCGCTTGGCCATTTCGACCAGCAGGAAATCCAAACCGGCCAGGAGATTGGGATCGAAAACACCTGGCATGGGTTGTAGTGCGGGAAGCATGCGGAAGGGGGCATTGTTCGGACCTTCACTAGCGGCCATCACGCGGAGATTTTTGACCCCCATGGCTGCCAGGCGATCTAATTCGCGAACTAATCGCGGCCGATCACCGCTAGGACCTGGGCTACCTAGATTGATGCCGTACCACAAATTTGTCCCGAGAAATTGATAGGGCCGGTCACCAACGACAAAATCAGTGCCATTAGTTTTGACAAATTGGGCGGAGGATTTTGCCTGGGTCGGAATTGCCGTGGTTACAAGCACGATTGCAAAAAGAGCCGAGAATAATTGGCTTAGATTCATAGCGCCCCCTTTCTACTAGTGGCAATATGCTAGCAGACTCGGGCTCGTGCTTGCCATGACTTAGTGCCATCAGTTAAAATTCTAAAGATCATCTGATAAATCTCTATTTGCTAAACGCTCTCAGATAGTTACCCTACTAGAATAAACTCGGAAGCCATCACTAAGTTTGTTACCATCAGTCAGGAGGCATGGCCTATGCTAGCGCGACTTAATTATTTCATTGGCGCGGCAGTTTTGGTCAGTGGGGTGCTGGCAGCTCGAGCTGGTACCTCGGAGTTGCCCCGCGAGGCGCAGAACCTCCGGCATCTGGACGTAAGTGGTTACGAACTGAACGGTAGCACGCTGACGATCGCTACTTCCGGTAGCCTCAAAATCCAATTGACTGCAGTTCACGACGACGTCGTCCGCGTTTGGGTCGACCAACACGGCCGCTTTACCAAAGAACCATCGCTCGCTTTGGTGCAGGAGTCTTGGCCTGATCAGCCCATAAAGGTCATTGATCGCGGCACTTATTTGCAGCTACTGACCGCAAAGGTGTCCGTACGCATTCAGAAGAAAGCGATTGGCGTCGATTTTTACCGAGCTGATGATGTCACGCCAATTACGCTTGATGACTCAAGCAAAAGCTTCGAATGGGGTCTAGGGTCGACGCTGTCGATGTATCGTCGGATGGAGCCAAGTGAACACATTTATGGCCTTGGTCAGGACAATACAGAGCATATGGGTACGCTAGATCGTCGGGGCACACGTCGTGACCTGTGGACGGGTCAAAGAATCAATCGCGGCAAAGTAACGGCGGATGTGCCGATTCCCTTCATGCTGAGCACAGGCGGCCAGGGTGGTGGTTACGGTCTCTTTTTTGACAATACCTACCGGACACTTTTTGATTTAGGCAAAACCAATACGGAGCTTTACTCGTGGCAGGCTGCGGGCGGTGAGGCTATCTATTATTTTATATACGGACCGGCCTTTCCTCACATTGTCGACCGCTACACAGAGCTAACAGGTCGTCCCTCGCTACCAAACTTGTGGACACTTGGCTATATGCAGAGCAAGTGCACATTTTACACCTGGGATGAAATTGACGACGCTATGCGGACGCTTAGATCCCGCGAGATTCCTGTAGATAGCATGGCCATCGATTTTGACTGGCCCGAACACCTGCAGAACTTTCGTTGGGCATCTCGTTGGAATGGTGAAAGTACCTGGCGCATCCGTGATTACGGACGTATGGGCGTAAAATTCATGATCTCCCAGTCAGGCCCGATGATTCGCAAGGACAGTAGTAATTATCAAGATGGTCTCCGTAATAATATCTTTGCAACGGATGGCAATGGGCAGACCGTGACCTGTGGCTACTACGGCGGTGATCTCATGGATTTCACGGCGCCAAATATGAAGTCTTGGCTTTGGCCGCAGATTAGCCACTTGCATCGAGACGGAATAAAAGGTTGGTGGCTCGACTTAACAGAGCCCGAGGGGGAACCGGCTGAGACGGTTTATCAAGGTGGTCCGGCAGCTAAGATACATAACGCTTTCTCCATGATCACAAGTAAGACCTACTTCGATATGCTGAAGGCTGCTGATCCCGATACGCGGGTTTTTATCCTGACGCGAACAGGCTCGGCTGGGATTCAGCGATATGGTACGGCCATCTGGACTGGCGATATCTACTCGGATTACGAGACCTTTGCGGCACAGGTGCCTGCGCTCATGAACATGGGCTTGTCCGGAATGCCGCTTTGGTCGAATGATTCCGGTGGATTTTTAGAGGGATACTACAGAAATAGTTTGGAGGCGCACGGCAAGTTATATCAGCGTTGGATGGAATTCTCTGCGTTCGTTCCCATGCCGCGTGCCCACCATGTAGGGCTGTCTTTACCCACGGACTTTGGTCCTGAGGTTGAGGCTAGTAGTAGGCACTACCTCCAGATGCGTTATCGCTTGATGCCGTATTTTTATTCCTATACGTGGGAGGCTCACCGTACCGGTGCACCGATGATTCGGCCTCTCGTCTTCCAATATCAGAACGATCCAAACGTCTATAACCTCAAGGATGAGTTTTTATTTGGGAGAGACCTCCTTGTTGCCCCAGTCGTTACAGAAAACACTAACACGCGTAGCGTATACCTGCCGCACGGCAACTGGTTTGGTTACGAGGATGGCCATGATTACAAAGGCGGTCAATTCTACGAAATAAATGCTCCAGCTGGCAAAATCCCCCTATTTGTCAGATCAGGCGCAATCATTCCGATGGCACCGCCCATGTTGAGTACCGATGAGCGGTCGTGGGATCCTTTGACGATTGACGTCTACCCGGATGGAGAATCAACTTTTACACTTTATGCCGATGACGGTAAGTCAGAAGCCTTTGCGCGACGGAGTGATTTTACCGAGACCTATATTCACAGCGTGTTAAAACCCATGCGTGAAGTTGTGCTTACGATCCAAAATAGCAATACGCGGTTTGTGCCCCACACGTATCTCTCTCAGATACACCTTTGGTCTAGCCCTGGTGGTGTTTCCATTGATCGCTTTCCTCTAGCCCTATTGCCAAGTGCGGATGAGCTAAGCAAGGCCGAACAAGGGGCCTATTGGGCGGAGGCATCGAGAACATTGTACGTTAAATTTAAGCGTGAAGGTGCCCTGCAACATCAGGTTAGAGTGACGTTAAATGGCGAAGATCTCCGACGACGTTAAAGTTTATACATTAAAGCATCCATCCGGGCTTAGGGCGCAAGTCAGCAATCTCGGCGGCATCGTGATGTCACTTCTTGCTCCTGATCGCCACGGCCATTTTGGAAATGTGGTGCTCGGTTATGACAGGATTGAGCATTACGCGGAAAATCCGTGTTATTTAGGTGCAATCTGTGGTCGTTATGCAAATCGCATAGCCAACGGGACATTCACCCTTGAGGGACGTCGTTTTAGATTGGCCACTCACAATCATGGTCATCACCTTCATGGCGGAAATCGAGGCTTCGATCGCATAGTGTGGTTGGTCCAGAAACGTTTAAGTGATACAAAAATTTCGTTTACATATCGAAGTGCTGACGGCGAAGAAGGCTATCCAGGACAACTCACGACCATGGTTAGCTATACACTCACGGATGATTGTGGTTTACAGATTGATTACGAAGCGCGAACAACTGCTACAACAATCGTCAATTTGACTAGCCATTGTTATTTTAACCTCGCAGCTGATCTTATCGCTTGTCCTCAGATTCTTGATCATGAACTTAAAATATACGCTGATAAATTTACCCCGGTTGATGCCACTATGATACCTACCGGGGATATCCAAGAGGTCCGTGGCACGCCCCTAGATTTTCGTGAATTCAAGCCCATCGGACGGAATATTGATGACAATTATCCGCAGCTAACCATGGGAAGTGGCTATGATCACAATTACGTCATACAAGGTGAGTATGGCGTCTTTAGGCTCGCTGCAGAGGTGATCGATCCCCACAGTGGACGCAAGATGCAGATGTGGACGACTGAACCAGGCTTACAGTTTTATAGCGGTAATTTTCTAGACGATGCTTCATTTGGGAAGCACTCCGGATTTTGTTTAGAGGCGCAGCGCTTCCCCGATTCTCCCAATAAACCTCAGTTTCCATCTACCGTCCTGATGCCAGATCAAGTCTACCGCCAGTCCACTTTGTATCGCTTTTCGATTTAATAGTCCTCAAATCAGTATCGATCTTACCATTCTTTGATTGCTTTTAAGTTAGGGCAAACATTTGGGTCAAAAGGTTGATGACCCAAATGTTTCATAACTAGAGGCATGAATCCTACAACATCAGAATTCGAGGGGTCGGCTAGCTGCGCGCGGCAGATGTAGGGTAGGCTTTGCTCTATTTGATCAAGCCTAATATGCGCATAAGCAATCATCATGTAGTAGATGGACACACTTGGCGCTGAGACAGGACTATCAACGATGATGCTTCTCGCTGGCAATACGCGACCTAATTCTGTGATCACATCTTCATAGCGACCGAGCTCATTAAGTACTAGCCCCTTGTTAGCAAGTAAATCCACTTTATCTGGATCAATCCTCTGCGCTGACTGTAAATACTGCAAGGCGTCGAGTCGCCTCTTGTCTTTCATGGCGATAGCAGCCATGCCCGTATAACCGGCGTAGCTATTAGGGTTGGCGGCAACCATGGCCGGAAACATTGCGGAATCGGATTGCCAGCGCGGCAACTGTTTAAGATCAAGAAATACATAGCTTATCAGCACCATGACAGAGCAAATGTTTAATAGATTTGAGTTCACGGAGCTGATCAGCAAACCAGAGGCTATAGAAATACCGGCAGCACAAAGATAGAAGTAGTGATCCGTGACAGTTGATGTGTGTTGGAATGGGAAAGTCACAATGCCTGATGTGGGCAGTGCCATCGCCGCCGCGAACATGCACCACGATAGAAAAGGCCCTCCTAATTTTTTGCGAAAAATCATCAGGACAATTAAGAGAGCAACTATCAAAAGACAACTAAAGATCAATTGCGGATCAGCTAGGGCTACGCTCGGCTTGCGTCCATAATCGTTGGTAAGTCCAATGGGGAGAGCCCACTTTTTGATATAAAAAGCATAGGAATCGAGTGTGACTAGGATGCGTTGCCAAAAGTTTATCTGCGCGAGTTCTCGGTCGGCGATCTCCGTCTGTGCTGCGGTCGTTACGAGAATGGTAGGTACGATCGATAAGAACCAAGGGAACAGGCGGCCGACTCTGGCCCAGGTTATGCCGCCGTTTTGCATCCAAATTAGTCCAAATAAAGCGGCTGGAAAGGCTACGGTCGAGGGCTTGCACAGCATGGCGAAGATAAAGGCGAGCCATGAAGCAATTACGAACCGCCAGCGTCCCGCAGCTTGTAAGTAGAGGGACGTGGCTACCAAAATACCAAAGCCACCGAGTAGATCTCTTAGTCCTGTGATCCATGTCACAGCTTCGATTTGGATAGGGTGGAGTGCGAAGATGAGAGTAGCCAGCGTGGCTGCAATCAAGACACGCCTCTCCGGGTGATCTGCGTGGGCACTTCGCGTGCGGAGACGGCAAGATATCGCGAATTTAGCGATAAAAAATACGATTACACTGTTGACCGTGTGTATCATTACGTTAAGCGCATGAAAATAAATGGGGTAGGGTTTGTCGTCGAGTCGTGTGAGTGCATACCATATAGAGTAAACAGGCGGTAAATACATGCAGAGATAAGGCTTGAGCCAGAACTGCCACCAAAGACCGGGGTGTAACCATCGGTTGTTGACTACATTTTGGTCGTCGTCCCAAGAGAGGAAATCAAAGTTCAGAGTCTCGCCGTAAATTGCCCAAATAGCGCCGCAGATGAACAAAAGGCAGACTAGATTTAAATTCCGAGAGTTTTGCTTTAATGCATCCAGGCTCATCAGGACTCTTCGCTGTATTAAGTAAGAACACAGAGCCAAACAGTTAAGCCTAGTTTAAATCATTTTCGGTGATTTTCGTGGTCTGACTTGCAGTATCAGAGACCGAAGATCCGACAGAGTTAGGCCAAAAGGCAATACGACGCACGCCGTAAATGACATGCCCAAGGCAGAGGCCTGACCGGATGGGACTAATTGACCAACGCGACTACCGAGCGCGATATAGGCTGCCCATGCGGCAGCAGTACCGAGCCTCCGTGCTGGCGACCGCAAGAGGATTCAAGCGTTCTTGATACGGGCAACCCAACTGTAGTTTAGGTCGTGGATCACATCGCTGTCGCTGACAAGTTGAAAGCGGTCTAAGTCCACTTTAATAATCCGCCCAGTCATGACTTCCTGGCCGTTTTTGAGCCGAACTTGGACACGAATTTTGAATGAACTTAGGCTGTTGCAATAATCACGCATCTCTTCGGCGGACATGGCTCCCCCCTTACGAATTCGGTTTGTGTGGCTGGTTTTATAATATTTTTTTAAAATATTCAATTTTTTAATAAATAAATAAATTTTAAAACATAAGCGAATTAAAATTATTTTAATCAATTGAATTGAACGCTGTATAATTATCTAAAAATAATGGGTATTTTGGTCTTTGTATTAATTGCCTAAATATTTTGTGAGCTTTGCCGATACGGCCTGTAATTGGAGGAAAAACGTGATTGGGAGGGGCCTATGATCGGGCTGCGTAACGTCTTAATGGTCAGTATTCTCGGTTTTTTAGGAGCCGTAGGGTGTAGCACCGAGCCCGAATCGGGCGGCGGAGCACCCAAGTCATCAGGTGCCAAGAAGATCGCTAAAAAGACCGACGCTGCCGCAGGCGACGCCACGAAAGAGGCGAAAGATAGTCCGTTCGAGCTAGGCGGCAACACAGGATCGGGCAGCGGGTCCAAGCTCGCAGCTACTCCCAACAGTTGGTGCGCAGCTGCAGGTAAGACGGCGATCGTGAAGAACCCAAAACATGCCGAGCAGTACGCTCAGCTTTGCACAGCGAGTGGAACAGCGACGCAGCGGTTCGTAGATTTACTGAGCCAGCCATACGCTGGCGGTGGCGCTCCGGTCCCAGTGGAACTAACACCGATGGTAACGACAAAAGGCCAGGTGGCGGCCTTTTTTGGTGGTGCACTCAAGATGCCTGTAACGGCAGAAAAGCACTACACGACCCTGGCCCCGAAAGAGGGGGACCTCGAGAACCAGCGCGCCATGGCTAGTTTTCAGGGGCAAACTCCTGGCAACATCGTCATCACGGCGCTGCCCGCAAATGCCGACAGTGGCTGGGATAGGGGCTGGCGTATTGATAAGGATGGCAGCCAAAAGGTCTCAGTCATGACCATTCGAACCACCTATTCAGAGAACGCTGAACACTACAACCTTGGTAACGGGCATTACATGTACGTATCCACTTTGGTTGAGACCAAAAGCACGATCAAGGATTACCAGGTTTTGACCGCGATGATCGACGTAGGCGGGAAGGCGCACACTGTGTCCATTGCTAGCGTGGTCGTCGATGACTACGGGGTACCGGCCACGGCAAAAACTTCGCTCACCGGCACTTTTGCCCGCACGATTCAGTTTCTCTACAACGGGGCGGTTAACGCAGCTAGGTAGTTTGCCGCAGCCATCCCAAAGAAATACTTGTGATCGGCTCGTGGTTTCCGTCTTTTTGGCGGGAGCCTTCGAGCCTCTTGTAATTTTTGGTAGTTTTTGCTTAATTTAGCGAAAAGTAGGAATCGAATCACATTTAACTAGCCAGCCAGCCAAAAGTAGGGTAAAGGGCAGCCGAGAATCCTGGGAGAGCGATCGATGAACAACAATCTGCTTCAGCTCCTTGCCCTAACCTTAGTCGCAGCTTTATACGGTTGCGGGGGGCCAACCGCATCTAAATCAAATGTGAAGGTGACCAACGGTATCAATGCCACTGGAGCTTTTCCGGCTGTCGTGGCTTTGCGCGTCGAGTATGGTCGGATCTCTGGAACCTGTACCGGTACCTTTGTTAATGCGAGTCAGGTGGTAACGGCGGCTCATTGTGTTTACGACCTGGCCACTATGGATGCCCCGGCGTCCGCAGTTAAATTTGTTCGTGAAAAAGCGGACGGCACGGCGGAAGAAGTCGATGCCACAGGTTTTGTGCATCATCCCGATTTCGTCAACAACCCAGCTGTTTTGAACAATCACGATATTGCCGTTATCACGTTCCCCGCTGACGCTGCTCCAGGCGTGGTGTCGTTTCACACTAAACGTCCGATCGTGGGCCAGCAGTTCACAATAGTCGGCTACGGGCTTAACGATTACGATCGTGATCGCTATGGGAATCAGGTCGGATCCGGTGGTGGCATCAAGAGGATGGGGACCAACAAAATCGAGCGCATCAAGAACGGCATGATTGAATTTACCGGTGTGCCGACAGCGAGTGACCTAGAGGTGCCTCAAGGCGAGCACGTGGCCAGTGGATCCGGAGATTCTGGTGGCCCGATGCTGATTGATGGCAAGCTTGTGGCGACGACCTCGGGCGGTGGCTTAGTGTCCCTGCCGAAAGACGGTAAGTTTCGCACTGTCAAAGCCTCGAGCTACGTGGATCTGACCTTGCCGACGAACCACGATTTCTTGAAAGAGTCGTTGACCTCAGCGGCTGGCTGGTGAAACTTTAGGCGCTCGGTAGTTTACCTTTTGGCGACTGGGGGCGCTCCTTTGGATGCACTAAAGCGGGATCTTGAGGGCATCGTCATCTTCACCGACGGGGCATGTTCCGGCAATCCGGGGCCCGGAGGCTGGGCAACTATCGTCGTTTTCCCCGAGGGGCAGGTGGTCGAGCTTGGTGGTGGTGACCACATGACCACTAACAACCAAATGGAGTTGTTAGCAGTGATTCGTGGTCTGGAGTCCGCAAGGGCGACGACACATCCGGTGATTATCTACACCGACTCGACCTACGTCATTCGCGGTATCACGCAGTGGGTGTGGGGCTGGCGTCAGCGTGGGTGGTTAACGGCGGAGGGTCAACCAGTTGCCAATCGTGACCATTGGGAAGAGCTTGTCCGCCTGAGCTCAGCACGTTCTAAGTCGGGTGGAATAGACTGGCGTTATGTCCGAGGACACACAGGAGTTCCAGGCAACGAGCGCGTAGATGAGATCGCAGTTGCTTACACGAAGGGTCAGCGCGTGAATCTCTACCGGGGTCCTCTACTAAAATACGCAGTGGCAATCCATGATGTGCCTGACAACTTTGCATTGCCTGAAATGCGCCCCAAGCAGGCCAAGCAGGCAGCGCACTGTTACCTAAGTTTGGTGGACGGCGTACCGATGCGGCACACCAATTGGGCTGATTGTGAGCGTCGCGTCAAAGGTAAGTCGGGGGCTCGGTTTAAAAAGGCACTCTCCGAAGCCGAAGCAGCGGATATTTTGCGCAGCTGGGGCGTTAGACTCTAGCCACCGCTCCCGGCTACTAGTAGCGGTAGAATGTCCCTAGCTCCGTTGATGACAAACTGGACTCCCATCGCAGTCAGTAGCAGGCCCATGATCCTCGATAGCAGGTTTAGTCCCGTGTTGCCGAGGAGTTTGAACAGATACTTTGCTGCGCGTAGGGTCAAATAAGCTAGAGCTATGCAGGCCGTTATTGCGAGCACTAGTTCCACTTTGCGCATGAGGCCGCTAGCTTTGGTGGCCATCAGGATGACTGTTGAAATGGCGCCTGGTCCAGCGAGTAGAGGCATGGCTAGAGGAAAGACCGTAATATCGTCCTTCTCCAAGCTTTCGTCCTCTTCGTTGGGACTCACTTTACTACGGACTTCATTGACCTGAGCAATACCAACGATCAGGAGCAGGATACCGCCAGCAATTTGGAAGGCCGGTAAGGTAATGCCAAAAAGCTCGAATAACTTTAGCCCCGCAAAGGCCACAACGAGAAGTATGCCCAGGGCTATCGTACTTGCCTTGGCACAAATCTGGCGTCGATGATCGTCGCTGTAGCGCTCAGTGAGGGTCATGTAGACAGGGACTGTGGTCAAAGGATCGATGATGAAAAAGAGGGTGACGAAAGCACCCGCTAAGTAGGCAAACTCACGCTGAATAAGCTCGATGGTCATAGTCCGAGAGTACCGCCACTTGCACGGGTTGGTCCACCCTATAATCGCCAGAAAAGGTCCCTCAGTTAGAATATAAGCAGCCGGTTCTGGACAGCTTCGTTGGGGTGCGATATAACCGGGGCGCTTATCGATAGCCCAGTGTGATAGCCAGATCCTGGGTGACGTTGGCCCACGAACCCCGCCAGGCCCGGAAGGGAGCAACGGTAGAGGTGTCTGATGGGTGCCTAGGTCATCTGGCTATCACACTGGGCTTACGACTCTTACCCGCAGTTAAGGATGGTCTTGGTTGTGAGCTATCAGCCCTTAGCGCGCAAATACCGACCCAAAAGCTTTGCTGAGTTAGTGGGTCAAGAGTCCGTTGCCAGAGCTTTGGCTAACGCGATCGCTATGGAGCGAGAGCCGCACGGCGTGATTTTCACGGGCGTCAGGGGTGTTGGCAAGACGACGGTTGCTCGTCTTTATGCCAAGGCGCTGAATTGCAGTCAGAGGCTTCAGACGGAGCACGGTATCGAGCCGTGTAACACCTGTGAGAGTTGTGTCGCTATCGCTAGGGGCAACCATGAGGACGTGCTGGAGATTGACGGTGCTTCCAACACCGGCGTTAACGACGTCAGAGCCTTGCAGGAAACGGTGGTTTATTTGCCCCAGCGTTCGGCGTTCAAGGTTTATATTATTGACGAAGTGCACATGCTGTCGCAGGCGGCCTTCAATGCATTGCTGAAGACGCTAGAGGAGCCACCATCGCATGTGGTGTTCGTCTTTGCCACTACCGAGATGCATAAAGTTCCTCAGACTATAGTTTCGCGTTGCCAGGCCTTCCACCTCGCTAAACTAGCGACGCCGCGCATAGTGGCAAGGCTGAGGCAAATTGTTGAGTGTGAGGGCATCAGCGCTGAGGAGCGTGCATTGGCCGTGATCGCGCGCGAGGGGCATGGGTCTCTACGCGATGCTCTGACCTTGCTTGATCAGGCTATTGCTCTGGGTGCAGGTAGTGTGGGGCTAGAGGCACTGCGCGGGGTTGTTGTTAACCTGTCATCATCGCCTTACCTGAATCTTCTGACGGCCTTGGTGCAGCGCGATGCTAAGACGGCATTAGCCCTTATCGATCAGATGGATCAAGAGGGAGCGACCTTTTTAAGTGTGGTGGAGGAGACAGCGCATTTGGCGCGTCACGCCTTTGTGCGGCAAGGCCTGGGACAGAATGCTGCTGACATTGCGCAGCTTGGTCTCGATGATGCGGAGTTAGCCAAGTTAGAGTCGATTGTAGTGGCGGCGGCCCCTCTCGACCTCAATAGGATATTTCGCACCCTAGTCAAATGTCGTGATGACCTAGATGGGTCTAGCATGGACCGCTTCATATTCGAGAACTATGTCTGCGAATGGTGCTTTGACCCAGGGTTACCTGAACTGGCTGCGTTGCTGACCCAAACCGCTGCAGCCACTGAAACTACAACAGGTACGGCGGTAGTAAATACAGCTGCGACGCCACGTCAAGCCGCTCCAGCCGCGGTAGTGACGCCGCCTGCTGCAGCTTCAATCAACGCTGTGCAATCGTCACAGTTACCGGCAGGCGAGACGACCTTGGCCGTTAGCCGGCCCGGTGTACCTGGTGCTGCCAGTGCGCCCAGACCTAGGGAATTTCCATCAAGCTGGCGGCAGCTGGTCGATGCTTGGAAGCAAGAGAAGCCCCTTCAGGCACGAAAACTAGAAGAAGTGCACCCACTTGAGTACAGTGCCGCGCGTATTGTCCTTGCTGTTAGTGACCAAAGTTATGCCAGTCGCTCGCTGTTGCAGCGTGACGAGCAGCAAAAGATTCGCGATCAGTTTCGCGAGCTCTTCTCCTTCAATGGTATGCTAGTAATTGAAGCTAAAGGTGCGGAAGCCACTAGCGCAGCGGCCTTACCAGCAACGATCCTGCATGAGCGTGGGATTGAGGCGGAGGGGCGTCGTGCTAAGCTGGTAGAAGATGCAAAGCAGGCGCCGTTCACACGCGATCTTTTAACCGTCTTGGGCGGGCAGCTCGAAGATGTTAGAATTGCCGACAGTGACCGTGCATAGATCTCGTCATGTGGTTGAGCAGGATTAGCGGGTATGGCCTTCACCAATTTTGATACAAAAGAGATCAACTGCAAGATCATCTATTTCGGCCCCCGTGGAGCCGGTAAGACTGAGAATTTGCGGTCGATCTATAAGAACACGGCTAAAGAGGCGCGTAGCGGACTCATCGAGCTCGAGGAGTCTCGCGGTGGGACCAAGTTTTTCGACTTTTTGCCCGTCAGTATGGGCCATGTGAAAGATTTTCATCTCAAGCTCCATCTTTTTACCCTGCCGACTAATCCACTCTACGAATCGGTGAATTCGGTTATACTGAAGGGCGTGGACGGTATTGTTTTTGTCGCTGACTCGCGCGTTGAGCTAATGGCTGAAAATATCCAGAGTCTAGCCGAGACGCGCCGGCTGCTTGCCGACGAGGGTTATAACTTCAGCGACTTAGCCCGCGTGGTGCAATACAACAAACGAGATCTGCAGGATTTGGTGCCACTCGATGTTATGCGGCATGAATTAAATCCTAGTAATTTACCGGATCAAAAAGCGATTGCACGCGATTCGATGGGCACCATGGAGACTTTGCAGGCGATGTCTAAACTAGTCCTGAAGAAGATTGCCCCATGATGCAGCTAACTTGTTCGACAACCAAAGCTGTCTTGCTATGTGCGGTCGAGGACGGATCGGCTGTACTGCGGTGTCCGGTAACTCATTCTTGTCCACCGGGTTTAGTTGTTGACGTACAGCCAATCATCCCGATCAACGTCCAGCTCATCGAACTTGCAGAGACCTTTTTGGGTGCTTCAGTTGCCAGGTATCTTGACATCGAGCAGGCATTTGCCGACCCTGTGGTCGCAATGAAGACCGATGATCCAGAGTTTACCCTGTATTTGGCGCGGTTAAGTCGCGATTCGGGGATTGTTGCTCCCGCCGGTTGGCCGACAATGCCGCAAATTCTTCGCAGCCTGTCTGGGCGTATGCGTGTACCCTATTTGAGAGCCTGGCAAATTCTTGCCGGTGGACTCCAACTCAACACTAAGGCTGTGGATGCAGCCGAGGTTGCGAAGTACTTTGAAGACGATGGGGGAGGGTGAAGTGAAGAGATCTCTGCTGCAAGTTGCCTGTGCATTAAATCTAATCACGGCACCCACCGCCTTCGGCCGGGACATCCAGTGCGATAAACCCCAGAAGTATTGCTACACCAAAGATCAGCGACTCACCGTTGGTGACAAAGTCGGCATCGTCAACGAAGCTGGCGAGCTTGAGGCCGTTGGTGTGGTCAAAGGCGTCGGCATGAAGACAGGGCAGACGCGCGGGATCGAAATCGAACAAGCCTACGGTCCCATCTCTGCCACGAGTGCTGTGGTGCTTTTGTCGGATCATGAGAAGGCCGATTATAAAGATAAGTACCCAGTAGCTCAGGCACCCGCTGCCAATACGCTGGGGCTGTCCGTTGGGTATGCATCGGTGGGGTCAGGGGCTGGCATTCCGGGACAGGAGTTATCCATCCATACTGGTATGCGCCTGAATGACCAATTCGATCTGGTTGGCCGCGTTGGCGTGTTATCGGTTCAGGGTCCAGTGCGGATTTATACAGGTTTGGATTTCACCTCGCCGCAGCTTAACGTTCTAGGGTTCGGTTTGTGGGGTGGGATGCGGTACAAAACCCGTTCCAGTAGGGAATTCTCGCTGCAAACTGAGCTGGGACTCGGACTGATGAGCGCACATGCGACGCTCGGTGAGAGTCGTGAGCTCAACGAAAAGCATCTGCAAGAGACGCGGTTCAAGAATGGTTACAGCCCCTCACTTAGGTGGGGGCTTGCTGGCGTTTACAACCGTAAGTCGTGGCATTTCGATGGTGGCTTTGCCGTCAGTGTGGTGGGACAAGCGGTAGTTAGTTCCCTAGTGGTTGGAGCAACCTATGACTTGACCTATGTCACCGGTAGCGCCACTGAGTCGTAAAACCCGGTTGAGTCATGTTGCGTCGCCGGCATATCTGGGCTTTAATGCCTCCCTATGACCACAGAATGCATCCCGGTATCAGGTCAGAAATCACTGATATCAAAAGACAATTTGTCCAATATTTGGCTGGAGCAGGCTGCTCACACGGCGCGTGCGGTATTTGGCTACGATGGTCTGAGGCCGCACCAGACACAAGTACTCGAGCAGGTGCTAGCCGGCCGCGATTGTCTGGCCGTGCTGCCAACTGGTGCAGGTAAGTCACTATGCTACGGTTTGCCGGCTCACATGCGTCCCGGTTTGGTGTTGGTGATTTCTCCATTAATCGCCTTGATCCGCGATCAGCAGCACAAGTTTGCTGCATCTGGCATTGCCAGCGCTGCCTTAGATAGCCTCCAGTCTATGGAGGAGCGCGCTGCAGTGTGGGAGCGTCTCGAGCGTCGTGAGCTGCAGCTGCTCATAGTTTCGCCGGAACGACTCGCCCGAGCCGACTTTCGCGACCGGTTAAAATCGGAAAACTTACAGTTAGTGGCCGTTGACGAGGCCCATTGTATCAGCCAGTGGGGCGGAAATTTTCGACCTGATTATCGCCTGATCGGGAGTTATTTACGCGATTTTGGTCCGGTGCCAAAGTTGGCCGTGACGGCGACTGCGACGCAAAAGGTGCGTGAGGACATCATCCAGGCCTTAGATTTGAGGTCGCCTGAGGTGGTTTGGGGTGGTTTTGCTCGCGAAAATTTGCGCCTTAAGGTCGTGCGGGCTGATAAGGTCGCCGCGTTGTTTGCGGCCACCTTGCAGGCAGTGCTGGGCGCGGACGGTTCCGGAATTGTCTATACACCCACACGGAAGCAGACGCGTGAGGTATGGCGCATGCTTACATCCGCGGGGATCGCGTCGGCCATGTATCATGGTGGATTATCCGCTTCCTTACGCGATGAGGCGCAACAAGCATTCATGACGGACAAGGTTCGTGTTGTGGTGGCCACGCATGCCTTTGGTTTAGGAATTGACAAGTCCAATATTCGCTTCGTGCACCATGCCGGCATGCCAGGAAGTCTTGAGCAATACGTCCAAGAAATTGGTCGCGCTGGTCGTGATGGTCAGCCGGCTACATGCAGTCTAGTTTTTGGATCCAGGGACTATCATGTACATAAATTCATGATCGATAAGAGCTTCCCTGATCTAGCCATACTCCGCTCCCTCCTGGGGTTGGCGCGCAGTTACTTAGCCGACTCTATGGGCGAGAGCCCAGAGTCCCTTGTGCGCCACCTTTGTCGTGAGTCGGGTCTTGATCAAGCCGATGTGGCGACGGGCCTCGATGTCCTTTGTCGGGAGGGTATCCTCAGTCGGCTACGCACGCGCATGGGCGGATTGGGTGGCTACGATGAGGAGTTGATCGCGGCAGATGGTAGCGGCGATGAGGTTGGCTTTTTTCGCGATTATCCGCTGCGCAAACTGGAGAGTCTGGCTAAACTAGAGGCCATGCGCAGTTATGCCAATCTTGAGACTGGACGCGCAGATTTTCTCGACAGTTATTTTAGAGGTTGAGTCCTTGCAGGCTACCGTGACCATTCTTGGCAGTGGGACCAGCACCGGGGTGCCGGTGATTGGCTGCAATTGTCCGACCTGTAAGAGTGCCGACCCTCGTGATCATCGGTTGCGGTCCTCCCTACTACTGACGACTGCCAGCCAGAACTTGGTGATCGATACGGGTCCTGATTTTCGTATGCAGATGCTGAAAGCAGGCGTCACGAAGCTTAGGGATGTGCTGTACACCCACACCCATGCCGATCATTGCCATGGCTTTGACGATTTGCGGGCATTTTACTTTAGCAGTCGTGAAGCTATCGTTTGCCATGTAGCCAGGCAGCACTGTGGTGAGTTTCGTCAGCGATTTTCTTACGCTTTCGAGGACACTGGCTACCTGGGCACCAAACCCCAGGTGGTGCTGGCCCCGTTTGACAACTCTAGAATTAAAGTTGGCGCGCTCGAAGTCGAGCCCGCTTTTGTGCCTCACGGTCATACCGACACGGCCGTTTTTAAAATTGGTCGCTTTGCTTATGCCACGGATTTCAAGCAGTTTCCCGAAAGTCTGATCAAACAATGGCGGGGTCAGATCGACACTATGGTGGCCAGCGCGATTCGCTATGGGCAGCACCCAACGCACAGCTGTGTCGATGAAACTCTGGCGCTGTTCGATGCTCTTGCCGTCAAAAATGGCTATCTGACTCATATTGCTCATGAATTGCGCCACGCGGTGGATGAGGCTAAGTTGCCGTCCCATGTCCGTATGGCCTATGACGGCCTAGCCATCCAGGTCGAGCTCTAAGGGCAATCTTGGCTACTTGACAGCGAAGGCCAGCCGACATTATCAAGGCGGAGCATAAATGACTCTACCATACAGGGGTGCCCTCAATGATTATCGGCGTGCCAAAGGAAGTTAAGAACCGGGAGAATCGGGTCGCAATCGTGCCAGGTGGCGTAAAGCAGCTGGTGCAGGCCGGCCATCGGGTTCTGATCGAGAAGAATGCTGGCGTTGGCGCTGGTATCCCCGATGAGAAATATAAGGCAGCTGGTGCCGAGATCCTTCCTACCGCAGCAGCGGTTTGGGGTGAGGCTGAAATGATCATCAAGGTTAAAGAGCCGATCGCATCTGAGTACGAACTCATGCGTCCGGACCAAATTCTCTATACCTACTTGCATCTCGCAGCAGTGCCTGAATTGGCGCAAGCTTTAGTGAAGCGCCGCGTATCCGCCATCGCTTACGAAACGATCGAGCTTGAAGATCGCTCGTTACCTCTATTAACGCCGATGAGTGAAGTTGCCGGACGTATGGCCGTGCAAGTTGGTGCGCAGCTCTTGCAGAAGCATAATGGCGGCAAAGGTTTGCTCCTTGGTGGTGTACCGGGCGTTAAGCGCGGCCGTGTTACCATCGTCGGTGGTGGTGTCGTAGGCATCAACTCTGCCAAGATGGCCATTGGTCTGGGTGCAAACGTTACGATACTTGACGTTAGTGCTAAACGTCTTGCCTACCTCGACGATGTATTTGGTAACAACGTCACGACGCTGATGTCTAACCCTGAGAATATCGCCGACGCCGTTGCCGAGTCAGATCTTGTGATCGGTGGTGTGCTCATTACTGGTGCTAAAGCACCGCGCCTTGTAACGCGTGAGATGGTTCGCTCCATGGAACGCGATTCCGCCGTAGTCGACGTAGCTATCGATCAAGGTGGTTGCGTTGAGACTATCCGACCTACCACCCATGACGATCCAGTTTACATCGAGGAAAATGTCCTCCATTACGGTGTGACCAACATCCCCGGGGACGTGCCCAAGACCAGCACCTACGCATTAACCAACGTCACCATTAAGTATGCTCTCGAGATTGCTAACAGAGGCTTCAAAGATGCCCTGGCGCAGTCACAGGCTCTGCGTCACGGCCTCAACGCCTACCAAGGACACATCACCCACAAAGCGGTGGCTGAAGCTCTCGGTATGAAGTTTCAAGCCTACAGCTAATGCGCCAATAAAGTTGCAGCAAGGAAGCACCGCGTACACGGTGCTTTTTTGTTACTTGTTGGTCGAGACAGCATTCCGATTTTGCACATTGGCCATGAGCAAAATGCCGCCGATGATAAACGGAATACTCAGCCATTGACCCATGTTGATGGTCATCCCTGCCTCGAAGGGGACTTGGTCCTCTTTAAAAAACTCGCAAAAAAAGCGCCACGCAAACCCCGAGCTGATGATGAATCCCAAAAGGCGTCCATTGGCGGCAGTGATCTTGGTTCGGTAGTAAAGGAACAAGGAGATCAGACAGAGGACGATATAACCACCGGCCTCATAAAGTTGTGCCGGGTGTCGTGGTATTGGATCGATCAGGTCAAAGATCACTGCCCACGACAGCCCGTCAGCTGGACGCCCAATCATCTCCGAATTACAGAAGTTACCTAGGCGTATACAAAACGCAGTGAAGAGAGAAATCACGCCAACTCGATCCGCTAGCCACAAGAAGGATAGGTCGCGATACTTCCGCGCAAAAAGGATAAGCGCGATGATAACGCCGATGAAGCCACCGTGGCTGGCATAGCCGCCTTTCCAGATCATCGGGATTTCAAGCAGATGCTCGGAGTAATAATCGGGCTGATAAAAGAGCACATGCCCCAGGCGCATGCCAAGCATCATGCCGACCACTACGTAGACGAGTAAGGAGTCAAGAATTTCGACTGGCTTTTTCTCTCTTATAAACATCTGGCGGATGATCGAGTAGCCACCGACTATCCCCAAGGCAAAAAGTAAACTGTACCAGCGAGGAAGTGGGCTGAATGTAAAGACCTCAGGTCTCAGACTCCAATGCAGTGGTTCGGCCATAATTGTCCCTCAGGCAAAATTCAGATTTACCCGAAGCTTAGCATCATGAGGGCTAGCCTGCACTGGTTTGTCGCGCCTTTAGTTTGGCTATTTGCGATACGAGTTCCAGCCGTTGAATAGGTTTTGTCAGGTAACCATCAAAGCCCTGGCTGAGGCAGCGTTCACGGTCCGCCTTCAGGGCATGCGCCGTAAGTGCGACGATGGGGGCGCGGTAGCCGGCTTTCCTGAGAGTGCGTGTGGCTTCGTAACCATCTAGCTCAGGCATTTGGATATCCATTAATACGATGTCGAATGGAGTCGTCAGTGCCTCTGCAATGCCCGCATGACCACTGTTTACCAGTTTGACGCTGGCGCCATGCCGATTGAGGATGCGCCCTATGAGCATTCTATTGTCTGCAGAATCATCAACGACCAATATGCGCATGCCGTCAAGCGTGATTGGCTGCGGCTGATACTGCGCGGGGGCGGGAATCTGGACGGCGGCATCAATACTGCCGGTATCTATTCTAATCTGAAAGGTGCTGCCGTGGTCGACTTCTGTCCTTAGCAGTATGACATCGCCGCCCAAGGCCTGGGCCAAGCGCCTGGATAAAGCAAGGCCGAGACCAGTGCCGCCAAACTTACGCGTAGTTGAGGCGTCAGCTTGTGAGAACGCTTCAAAAAGTTTACCCGTATTTTCGGGTGCAATCCCCGGTCCTGTATCTGTGACTTCGAGTATAAGTTTGCGCGGCTCTTTCTCATTAGTCAGATAAATGCGTAACGACACGGATCCACGTTGCGTGAATTTAACGGCATTGCCAACGATATTGAAGATGATTTGCTTGAGGCGCAGGGCGTCAGTGGTAATAGTCCGAGGAATTTGACCAACAAAACTGCATTTGTAGTCGATGCCTTTTTCCCGTGCTTGCAATTCAAAACCGGCATTGAGGTCGTCGATGAGCGAGACGAGATTTGTCGGTACAATCTCAATCTCTAGTCGACCGGCCTCAATTTTAGAGATGTCTAGAATATCGTTGATGATACTTGAAACTAGCTCACCATTGCGATTGATCGCCTCAACCGATCTGTCTCTCTCTTCGGAACTTAACTCACCTTTGGCAAGTAATTCAGAAAACCCGAGGACGACCCCTAGGGGGGTTCTGATCTCGTGAGACATATTTGCCAAGAAGTTGGTCTTAGTCTGATTGGCCGCTTCGGCATCTTCTTTGGCTTTTAATAAAGCCTCCTCAGTTATTTTTCTTTCACTAATATCTTGGATTGCGCCGACCATTTGGAGAGGCAACTCATTTCTTAGGCCAAACACGGTGTAGCCACGGTCATGCACATAAGCGTAACTCCCATCGTTTCTTTGGAAGCGGTACTGTTCGCTCCAACTTTGATGTTGGCTAGCGATGTGATGGTTGATACTTGCGACCACTTGATCACGATCATCAGGGTGAATTTTCGATTCCCACCACGTCTGGTTCATGATGCTAGTTTGTACATCATAACCAAAAACAGAGGTCACGGCGTCGCTCCACCACCGTGAGTTTGACTCAATTTGCCAGTCCCAAACGACGTCATTGGTAGCCCGAGCCACGTTAATGAATCGTTGGTAGCTCTGTTGGAGACGAGCTTCCGCTAATTTGGCCTCGCTCACATCCATGACAAAGACGAAAAAACCAATCACTTTGCCGTCTTCTAAAATATCGGGAACATAGGTGCCACTGATGTGCCTCAGTAGTCCGTTTTGTTGCATGATGGGCATTTCAAAATGAACGGTATCACCACTTAACGCGCGTTTCATAAATGGCAATAACGCCTTTGCTACCTCAGGACCGTGAAAACCCTCGACTGTTTGGCCAATCATGGACGCTTTATTGATCTGAAACCATGACTCGTAGGTTTTATTGACACTCAAGTATTTGCAGTCGACGCTTATGTAAGCTATCAGAGCCGGAATCGAATCCATGATAAGTTGTAAATGCGCTTCGCGTTGCGAGAGTACTTGCTCCGTCATTTTGCGATCATGAATGTCGGTGGCTACACCAAGCCACTTAGAGTCGTGACCACTGAGTCGGGGCATCAGCCGGGCGCGGCTCAAATGCCAGCGAAATTGCCCGTCATGGCGACGTATGCGCATCTCGCACTCAAAGGATTGACTTGAGTCTCGTATCGCTTGTTGCCACGCGTCTTGCATGATCTTAATGTCAGCCGGGTGCAAGGCATGCTGCCATCCGCTACCCAAGGCTTGCGCCGGAGCCATGCCGGTGTAGTCGGACCAAAATCGGTTGATGTAAACGTTGCCAGCACTAACGGTCGCAGCCCAGACTATTTGGGGTGCTACCTCGGTCAATGTGCGGTAACTGTCTTCACTGGACCTGAGGCGTTCGGCTGTTTGACCTAGCTTTTGTAGTGTCATAACCAAACGTATGATGAGAATCGTAAAGACTATGCCAGCTGTGGCCGTCACAGTTGGAGATGAGGGAGCGGCTTGCGCTCTAAATTCAGGTAGTGAGTAGGTACGAACCGTCCAAGCATTCCCGAAGATTGTTAATGTTGTGGTTTTGGAAAATTGAGAACTGTTCGTATTAAATTGTCTGTGTAATCCATCTTTGATCCGCGAATAAAGCAAATTGGCTTCTAAGGTATTTAGACCATCGTAGACCTCAAACGAGACTGCTTGGTCATGTTTGTATCGTTCCCCGAAGATACCCTGCATCAGATCGATAGCGCGAAAGGGGCTGTAGATAAAACCCTCGAGGGCTGCCTGACGATCTTCCGGTGTATCAATCCGAGCGTCTCTAGCGTATTTAGGGACATAAAGAAGGAGACCTGGTTGTGGATGGAGGTCTGTCTCCTGCACGAGGCGCACCTTGCCACTTAGGGTTAATTGGCCCGTGTCCCGGGCTAATTCCATAGCGCGGCGGCGCACCCCTTCCGTCATCATATCGTAGCCAAATGCTCGCTGGTTGCGCCAATTGAAGGGCTCAATCAGAGTAATTGGGTAATAAAAGTCGCGTGGCGTATGAGGTCTCACAGAGTAATCTGGAAAACCCTGGGTCCTTATCCCGCGAAGGTGAGGCTCAAGTTCGTCGGCAGGGATTTTAACGACAAAGCCAATACCCTGGATGCCTGGGTATAAGGCGTCTAAATCAATACTTTTGACGTAAGTGGCAAATTCTGAGCGAGAGACGCTGCCACTTGCTTCGAGGAATCCACGCGTTTGGATCAGAGCTTGACCGTAACCAGCCATCCGTTCCTGAATGTCTCGTTCGATATCTTTAGCAGCCAGCTCAAACAATGCTGCGCCTTTAGCGGTGGTATCCTGGCGAGCGATGTACGTGGCCGTAACTGTGAGACCGATGGCTAAGGCGACTACCCCCCATCCAATAAGGCTGATGAGTCGATGATCTTTAAGCCGCCATGCTGCTGGCAGTGAACCTAGAGTTGATGTTTCGCCTGACGTCTCCATCACAATTTTGCCAGTGTTAAAGGGGGCCAAATGCAATGCGGTCGACCGGCTATTACCTAACAGTATTAAAGTGTGATTTAAATGATAATGTCATGATCTCATAAATGGGGAGTGGCTATGTTGCAGACCGTGGGTCTTCTCATCATTTCAAATATGTTTATGACGTTTGCTTGGTACGGGCATCTAAAGCATCTAGCGGACCGGCCGCTATGGCTGGTTGTGCTCATAAGCTGGGGGATCGCTTTTTTTGAATACTGCTTCCAAGTCCCAGGAAATCGCATGGGAGCGATGCAGTTCACCCTACCTCAGTTAAAGATCCTGCAGGAGGTGATTACGCTCAGTGTCTTCTGCGTCTTCGCGGCCTACTATATGGGCGTCAAATTGACATGGAATTATGTGTGGGCAGGACTATGTCTAGTTGGCGCCGTGTTTTTTATTTTCCGCGATGGGGCGGTCGGGTGACTCTGGGCTCTTGGGGATTCTAGGTGTCGTCGTGGCCTTTAACGAATTGCTGAAGGAGCTGGATACCCAGCTCAGCGGCCGATTGTTTGGCCTGATCCAAGTATTTTTCGTCGCAGACAAGTTCTGCGATATCTACTTCGAGGCAACCAGCGACCTTGGCCAGAGACTCTATACTCAGATTTCTAGCATTCTGTTCAAGCATAGAGACATAGCGTAGTGAAACGCCCAGGCGACTGGCCATAGCCTCCTGCGTCAGACCTGCGCGTTGACGGCAGCGTTTGATGTTGGCGGACACTCGTCTTCTAATCGCAATAGCCGTCAAGGTGAGTCCTCCTCTTATAATTTTAGGGGTGTGGAGGGGCTTTGGGCAGCGAACGCATTAATTCCAATTTACGAACTTATAAGTTCGAGGTATGGATGCGCTCGGCCTACCTTCAAAAGCCTCCGGGCCACGCCCCCCTAGGGGGGACCTAAAACCCTTTCCGGTGTTGTGCCCCCAGATGAGTCAACAATGAAATTATCTAATGAAATTAATATTTTAAAGGAATTCTCTGCCGTGGAGGGTGCCGTTTCTAAGCTACTTCCCTCGCCCGCACCAGACGACTGTCATGGAGGATTTGAGCTGGTAGGAGGGCGCTGTATCGCTGCCTGTCCTGCGGGCCCCTCTGATGTTATGGGCGCCACGGGTGACTGCATGGCGCCTCAGGTGAATGCTTTCGGCAGCTATTTTGTCTTTATATTTTCAACGGTTATTTGGTTTTATGTCATTTATCGCATGTCATTACATAGACGACTTTAATAAAATATTAAAATAAATTATAAAAAACTTGATAAAATTTTTAAAATGATTTAGAAAAGGATTTCGTTAACCTATAGTTCTACTGCCAACACCTAGCCCAGGACTTGCCCTATGCAACTATCCGCGCGTATTAAGGCTAAGGCATCAGAAGTCATTCGCTTTGCCAAGCAGCTACTCGTTCCCTTCGAGATAGATGATCTTGCGCGGCAGATCCTCATCAAGGATATCGCGCGGCTGCGTCAACGATTTCATGGCCAGATACCAAAGTCACTCACAGCGACTGACGTAGCAGCCCACCTAGAGTTGCATGACGCTAGCATGCGACTCATCAGTGACCACTGCGTCACCGAGGGATTTCATATTTTAAAGGGTGCCGACTTCTTTCAAGTTGTGAAGACGGAGCACGGACGCCGTCATAACATAGCTGTGGTAAAGCACATCCATGCAGCCTTGATTATCTACTGCGAACACTTGCTTGCCGATCTTCGTGGGGACGTGGCTGGATTGCGCGCTGCGCCAGTTGCTGGAGCTGCGCCTATGATCATACACAGCGCACCAAACAGTGTGTCCACGAGGGCAAGGCCATCCACTACAGCCGCGCCACGGCGTCATTTGCACCTAGTGCACTGAGAGCGTGGATGCAGATTAGCCTAGGACTCAAATGACTCCAGTTTGATGTCGGCCTCGGGCACGCCTGCACTCTGTAGATGGCTAACCGTCAAGTCCATGATGGCTTTAGGTCCGCAAGTCATGTATGTGGCATTGCCGTATGTCCCGGCCAAGGCGCAGGCTAGCTTGTCGTCATCTAGGCGTCCGTGCCAATAGCCTTCGCCACTGAGGTCTTCGCGACTGAGAGTGGTGATAATTTTGACGCCAGTGATTTTCTCGAGCGGAGCTAGATCGGCCGCGCAAATGATGTCGGTTTTTGATCTGTGCGAGACTACCAGGGTCATTTGTGTCGGTGCATCGCTCTGTCCCAGTCTCTGGGCATATTCGCGCAACATACTGACAAAAGGTGTTACGCCACTGCCACCGGCAACCATGACCAAATGCTTCTTGTCAGCGCTAGCATCGTAGACAAACTTTCCGATAGGTCCGCGTGCCCTCAAGATATCGCCCACTTTGACGTGGTCGCAGAGCCAGTTGCTAATCTTACCACCGTCGACCCTTTTGACCGTAACGGCACAATGGGGCACCTGACAAGGAGAGCTCGACATAGTGTACGAGCGTACCAGCGGCTTAGTATCGACATGGTCGAAGCGGAACGTCAGGTATTGTCCTGCGATATAGTCAAAGACCCGACCGCCCTCTTCAGCATCCGTTAAAATGAAGGTGTCGGTATCCAGTGTTTCGTGAATGATTTGCTCAACGCGCAGGTTCATCCATCCGCGTTTAACGCGGCGTGCGTGGCCGCTGGCGTCCGTTACCAAAGTCACTTCATACTCCTGTTATTGTATGCGGCAGATGAGCTACTGCCGCTCGGTACTCGGCCTCGAGGCGTTGAACTAAAGCCGCAACCGTCGGAATGTCTTTAATGAGACCAGAGACCTGCCCAATTTCTAATTCACCATCGTCGAGGTCGCCCTCTAAGATGCCGCGCTTAGCCCGGCCCTTTCCAAGAAGCATGGTCAACGCCTCTTTGTCAGCGCACTTTTGCTCAAGAGCACTCACCTGGTCGAAAAATTTATTTTTCAAAAGGCGCACCGGCACCAGTTCTTTCATAGCAAGTATCGTCGAACCAGGTCCTGCATCGACGATCGCCTGCTTAAATTTAGAATGTGCACTTGATTCCACAGTGGCGGCGAAGCGTGAACCGATTTGAACCCCAGCGGCACCGAGTGCTAAGGCTGCCGCAATACCCCGTCCGTCACCGATGCCACCAGCAGCGATGACGGGGATTTTTACGGCATCAACCACTTGCGGGATCAGCACTAAAGTTGTGATCTCGTCGCGTCCGTTGTGGCCGCCGGCTTCGAACCCTTCTGCAACCACCGCATCGCATCCTGCAGCCTCACACTTGCGGGCTAGGTCCGGACTTGAGGTGACATGCACCACCGTAGCACCGCGATCTTTGAGATAGCCGGTCCAGGTTTTAGGGCTGCCGGCCGAGGTAAAAAAGATCCTGACACCAGCGGCAAGAGCGATATCAATCTGCTCCTGAGCTTTGCTGTAAAGTAGGGGGATGTTGACCCCGAGCGGCTTTGAGGTAAGTGCAAGTGCCTTATCGATATGCAGCTTGAGGAGGTCTGGTTGCATGGAGCCAGCACCGATCAGACCGAGGCCGCCGGCCTCAGAAACTGCCGCCGCTAATTTTGCCCCTGACACCCACACCATACCACCTTGCACGATAGGCTTTGAAATTCCAAATAGCTTTGTAATTGCAGGGCTTTGTATACTCATTACCAACTATCCTGGCTGACCATCGCGCGGTGAATTGCCTATATTCGCGCCTAGTGCATTGCTTGTCAAACACCACTAGTGATAACAGTGGCTGGCCTATCACTGGGGAGTCCCATGACCGTCGGTACCTACAAGCTGCTAGACAGTGGAAATTTCCAAAAATTGGAGCAAGTTGGCGCCTTTAAAATAGTGCGACCAGCGGCGCAGGCTGTCTGGCGTCCGCGTTTGCCGGAGGCCGAATGGCGGAGTGCCGATGCGATGTTCACACGGTTCTCAGGTGGTGACGGCCGCTGGGAGCGACGTAATCGTAAGGTCCCGGAGACCTGGTCGATCGCTATGCCGGGTGGAGGCACTTTTCAAATTAAGCTCACCGACTTTGGGCATTTGGGGATCTTCCCCGAGCAGCAAGCTAATTGGTTACAGCTGCGCGACCTGGTGGCGACGCATGCGGTTGAAGGACGGCAAATCAATGTCCTCAACCTATTCGCTTATACAGGTGGTTCAACCCTAGCGTGTGCCGCAGGTGGTGCCCATGTCGTCCACCTGGATGCCTCCAAAACAAGTGTTGCTTGGGCTCGAGAAAATGCCGAGGTCAGTGGACTTGCCGATCGCCCCATCCGGTGGTTGACGGAGGATGTACAAAAATTTGTGGCCCGCGAGCTTCGTCGTGGCTCTAAATATCATGGCATCATCCTGGACCCACCCAGCTACGGCCGTGGACCCAAAGGCGAGGCCTGGAAGATTGAGGAGATGTTGCCGCCATTACTAGACGAATTACGGCAGCTACTCGCTCCTGACTTCGTGTTTGCGCTGCTGAGCTCCCACTCTGCCGGCTACACGCCGTTAGCCCTCACTAATCTATTGGGCGAATTCGCTCATGTTAAAGGGTGCCAATTTCAGGCCGAAGAGATGGTCGTGGTCGACCAATCGGGGCGCGCGCTTCCGAGTGGGGCGACATGCCTACTCACGACAACCGGCGGCGCATGATGGTGATCACGAGTGTTAAAAATCAGCGCATTAGCCAGGTTTTAGATTTAGGTAAGGCGCGGGAACGTAAAGAGTCAGGATATTTTGCACTGGAGGGTGCGCGAGAAATTGAGCGGGCACTCAACTGCGGCTACAAACCGCATACCGTCTTTTGGTGTCGCTCAGTCTTGTCGCCAGCATCCAGTCAGATCTTATCTATGTTACCGTCCGCGGTGGATCGGCTTGAGGTAGCTCCGCAAGTTTACGCCAAGATCGCAGTGCGCGAGTCAAGTGACGGCATGGTCGTCATCTTTGAGCAGAAGCGACATGACTTGCCAACGCTACCGCAGCGACCATTGCGGCTCATTTTAGCCGTCCAGGGATTAGAGAAACCAGGGAATCTTGGTGCCATTTTGCGCTCATCAGATGCTGCGGGAGCTGATGCTCTCTTTTTGGTTGATCAGCAGGTTGATCTCTACAACCCGCTGGTCTTACGCGCTAGCGTCGGTACTGCCTTTGCACAGACAGTCGTTGCGCTCTCGAGTGGCGAACTGAAACGCCTGGCTACCGAGCGCGGATGGCAAATTGTAGCAGCGGCGTTGCATGGATCTGCTGTGCCTTACACTGATATCGACTATACCCGTCCAACGGTAATTTTGCTGGGCACTGAGGCAGTAGGGTTAACCGCGAATTGGCTACATGAGTCAGACAAAGTAGCTCAAATTCCCATGGCAGGTATAGCCGACTCCCTAAACGTTAGTGTCGCGGGGGCTGTGATGCTTTTCGAAGCACGGCGCCAAATTTCCAGTGCCTCATTGACAGGTTGAAATTGGCGAGGCGCTCGGAGATCCGCTCGCTACAGAATCTATGGGAGCAGTGGGGGCACTGAGGCTCCGTGGGACAGTGCCCGGTGCCGGGATGTTGGCTCCGGCCTCATTAGCGAGTTTTATAAGCGCCAAGGTGTTATCTGAGTTGATATCGACGAACACCGAGAAATAGGCTGATTGCTGATCGCTGCTTCTTGGCCTAGATCCACCCACCGATAGGGTGCCGCTTATTTTACCGTTTACGAAGAGAGGGCCACCAGAGTCTCCCATGGAGTCGACGACTTTGCTGCCAAGCACGCGCTCACTTTCGGTCGCGGTGTAGTCACCAACAAAAATGTTTAGCCCATCGTCGCCGTCGACGACATCTATCGAGCCGTAGTGCTTACTAGCATCGTAATCTCGGCCGGCATTTTGATCGTCGAAATAATCGGTCAAACCATACCCTATCGACACAGCTTTGGTGCCCGGGCCAGGCTTGGCCGTGGCGATTTCGGCATAAGCTCTGGCAATCCCGGTTGGGAATAATAATATTGCGGTATCTCTGCCCACGACCTCGCTATTACTGGTGTCGCCTGTCGATCCGATACTACCAAACGTGAAAGCACGCAGAGCCTTGGTAGCCTTTAGTAGCGGATTGCGGGTGAAGTCCAACCTGTCTCCTTGGACGATGGATAGACCACCGTTAGGAGATGCATCTAGACAATGAGCGGCGGTGATGACAGCTGTTGGGCTGATAAAAGTGCCTGTGCACACGCCAACCGACGAGCCACGTAGCCCCACTAATCTTACAACAGTCGGAAACTCTACAGTGTCCAAACCGTTGACGATGTTCAAACAAGACTTTGCCCCGTCATTGTCGGTTGCCTTGGATGACGCACTTGCAGTGCGCGTGGAGCTTACTCGAGGGCTCGACGGCTCGCTACAAGCGAAAGTCGAGACCACAAGCAGCGTTAACGAGGTGGACCTGGCGAGGCGTAAAGACATCTGGCGTACTCCCGGGGATGCATTTAGCCTCTATGTCTGTACGTATCGGTAAATCACCGCATATCTTGAGCTTGAAATTTAACCCTCTGAAACATATCGAGAAATGTGAGCATCGAAAGCAAAGTTATTGAAGCCGTACCAGCTGCTCAACGGCCCTTGCATCGCCGAATCTTAGGTAAGTGGCGACGTCGTTGGGTCCAGCGGTACCCCCAGTGGTTGACTTCAATTGATGGCCTGCCAAGTCGATACGTAGGCGCAAGGAGTTAAATTTGGTTCCGAAATCAATTTTATTTTCCGTCGCATAATGAAACAAGTTGGCGCCAGATCTGCCGAAGAGGTCGCTACCCTGGATATTCGTGAGCTCTCCGCTTACAGTTTCAGAACCAAGGCTGACTGAATAACTGAGCGGTGCATTGACGCGTGGGCCTGAGAAGCGGGCGTCGACATCAAACAGAATCCGGTTAGCGGTCAATGGCCTCGCCTTACCTTCACAGTCCACGAGGGCAATTTCGTACTCGAGATAGTTTCCCGGGGATCCGTTCGCTAGGGTGGGCGTGAGTAATTCCGCTTTGGTGGTACCTGCCGGTCCACATGGATCCGTCGGACTACCGCCAGCTGCTGGACGCAGACTGGAATCACCCTGGGCACTGAACCCGGACTTTTGTTTGCAGGCAGAGCCGACGCACCAAACACAAGTGAGAATTGCGAGGTAAATTGTGCGTAGCATGATCATTCTCCGCTGGAGCGAGGACTTTCTCGCCTATCGGAAAACGATCTAAGAGCTTAAGATTTAGGACTTGCTTGAGTCCTTGGTAACCTGCCTCTTACTGCCGGCATATAAATCGAAAATCAGTAACTTACAAGGGATACTGCCGTTCATAAGTGGGATCCGGCGTGTCGTCTTCAGACCGATAGACTTGTAAGGTGACTCTTCTGCTGCGAGCAAGGCCGCGCGCCACCCAGTAAAGTTACGCTTGAGCGTGTCACCAATCTCTTTGTACAGGGATTCAAGGTCGCTGCGTGAAGCTTTGGCCAAACGTTCGCCGTAAGGTAGATTGGCAACAAGAATTCCCGACGATGCCGGGACTTCTATTTCTTGGAACTTACCGGTGACAAAGCGTATGTGTTTTTCCACACGCGCCTTCAGTGCGTTACGTTTAGCAAGGCCAACGTAGGTCGGAGAAATGTCACTAGCCATGATCACCTGGGCCGGAGCCTCAGTGCGCTCAGCGCGCCCCTCCTCTTGTACTTGACGCCAGAGGTCTTTATTGAAGCTGCGGAGCCATTCAAACTGAAATTGTCCCTTGGGTCGGTGAATCTGTGGCGCCTTTCTTAGCGCAATCATCGCCGCCTCAATGGCGATGGTACCGCTGCCACACATGGGATCTAAGAATGGTTGAGTCCCGTCATATCCGGTCAAGTGCAGTATCGAAGCAGCCAAAGTCTCCTTGATCGGAGCCGGGTGTCCCTCTTGCCTGTAGCCTCGCTTGTGTAGAGCCTTACCAGAGGTATCAAAGCTCAGAACGCACCGGCCGCCAGCTAGAAAGGCGACTATGATAACCTTGGGTTCTTTGAGGTCCACCTTCGGAAGCTGACCCACGCGACGCTGGAACGAGTCCTGGAGACCTTCGCGTACCTTTTTGCTGATGTCGTTGGCACGCATGAATTCGCTGCCGCGATCACCTGGGACTCCTTCGATCAGGAAGGTGCGCTCCACGTTGAATAGGGCGGGCCAGTCTATGCGACGGGCCTGCGAGTAGAGCATCTCCGGCGATTTGGCTGGAAATTCCTTGATGACCTTAAGGATGCGACTTGCGGTCCGCAATCTTAGGTGCGCTTGATAAAATTGCTCTTCGCTAGCTGAGAAGTGGACGGCCCGGTAGGCTGACTCGATGTTACTGACGCCGAGCTGCGTCAGCTCGGCAATCAGTACTTCTTTGGTCTCTTCTGGACAGGTTGCAATGAGCCGAAGCTCACTGGATTTCATTTTTTCTCCGTGGGTGTCCCTGCAGGTGCTGCGGCGGCCGTGGCTTTGGGTTCCACCGACAACAGTTCGACATCAAATATCAAGGTGGCATTTGGTCCAATGAGTGGACCCGCGCCGCGATCACCATACGCAAGTTCAGAGGGAATAAACAGCTGATATTTAGCTCCTGGCTTCATCAATTGCAATGCCTCAGTCCAGCCCTTAATCACGCCGCTGACCGGAAATTTAGCCGGTTGACCGCGTTTGTAGGAACTGTCGAACTCAGTGCCATTAATCAGTGTACCTTTGTAATTAACGGACACGGTGTCATCGGCCTTGGGTGCATCTCCTTTACCCTCGGCGATCACTTTGTACTGCAGGCCGCTCGCCGTCTTCTTGATGCCGGGTTTGCGGAAGTTTTCGGTTAAGTAGTTCTTACCTTCGGTGGCATTTTTCTCACCAGCAGCTTTGCGTTGTGCCTCGGCCTTAGCCCGCAGGTTCTTATCCAGGTCGGCCATGAGCTTCTGGGTCTCTTCCTGAGTCAGAGGAGACTTCTCGCCAGCTAAAGCCTCTTTCAAACCATTAGTCAGCATGTTCAGATCGACTTCAAGGCCATCGCGTTTGAAGTTGCTGCCGATCTGGTACCCGATCACATAACTAACCTTATCCTGATCGGTCTTCAGGGTCGTCGCAGCATGAGCGTGAGTAACTCCCACAGTGGCTACCGTAGCGACAATAAGCGAGGTGTTGAGCAGCGAATAACGAGCCATGGAACAGTGACCTCAAAATTAGTGTGTTATGGGACTGTGATACCATTAACACCCCAATGTAGCAAAGAGGACGCCGAAAGCCAAAAAAAATAAGGCCCTCACGGGCCCCAGTGTATTTACGGGAAAATTGCTGGCCTTTGACCAGGCGATTGGAACGGGGATTGACTGGGCCCCGCAGCTGGTGGCCCCATCGGTATGCCGTAGGTTGGTGTCGGCATACCGACTTCACCGCTAATGACAACCACGCTCACTGAGGCCGTTTTCACGACCTTTCCGTCAGCACTGGTGCATGCTGCCTTAACCAGATACTGTCCGACATCATTGTAGGCATGGGTACCAGAGATACCACTAGCGGTCGCCCCATCGCCAAAGTCCCAGGAGATTGTAAATCCAGCTGGCATGTAGCAGTAGCCCGTGAAGGCGATCGGTTCGGTAGGTTGCGTTAGCATCGGAACGGCTGCAATGGTGAAACCACCATCCTTTTTCGTGCCATCGATGATGGTCATGGTCATGGATGCTGTAGCAGTGAGGTTGTTCTCGTCCGTCACGATCATTGTGATCGGATAATCACCTACAGTTTTGAAGGTGTAGGGGACACTCAAAGCATCACAGCTCCCCGGTGCTCTGAGAGCAGAGAGTGGAATCTCACCCTCCGGTGTTTTGATTGTGTAATCGGCGCGGATGATGCCGGGGTTGGCACAGTTGCTGGTACCCACAAAACTCGGTGAAACGGTATCGTTCGAGGGCTGAACCGTGGTGGCCGAACCCGTGGCCACTGTCGTGACGCTGCCGTTGTTAAAGATCACTTCGACGCGCGCCGTGGGTGCAGCCGGCTGGCCATCTCCGTTGCCGAGGTTTTGCGGCCCTTCGCCGTCGGTCCCAGGTGACCGGACGTGATAGGAAGCCTGGTTACATGCGGTTATTACTTGAGTCGCTGTTACTGGCAGCATGAGGCCAAATACCAGTCCGATGACTTTAGTGTTGGGTAGCATTCTGATCACTGGGAACTCCTCGGGTTATTTGGCCATATCGCGATAGATCGTGAAGGCGACGCGACGATTCAGCTGTCGGCCTTGATAGTTACCGTTGTCGGCAATGGGCATACTTTCGCCGCGCCCGATAGCGATGATCTTATTGGCTGGAAGGTGATGCTTTTCAATTAACCATTTGCGAATCGTGTCGGCGCGTTTTTGGCTGAGCTCGGCATTGTATTTTTCCGACCCAATCGAATCAGTGTGACCTTCGATGACTAAACGCGTGAACACGGGTTTCGTCATCAGATATCCAGCTAATCTTGATAGCGTGTTGTCGGCGCCCCCGACCACTAAAGACGCCGAGTCGTATTCAAATAGCACATCGTGTATGACGATTTTCTCGCGAGGTTTTGGTGGACCGCTAAACGGATCGGCTTTAGCCTGAGTCACCTGGGAAATCGTTTCAAATTTCTGCACTGGCGTAGGTTTGCTCACCTGTCCAATAGCGTAATTGATCCCGCTGTAAATACGCCAGAAGGGCGAGCTGATACCGTTGATGAGTTGCGTGCCGATTCCGAAATGTCCAGCGAGCTGACTAGTAAAATCATGCTTCGCGCCAAATAAGGTCTCTGCTGAAGATGCTTGGCGCCGCGAGGAAGTGTCAACTTCGCTTACCGGAGCGCTGCCGTAAACTTCCCAAATAAACTTTGTCTGAATAGCTGTTACGAGATAACTGATTGCGCCCGAGGCTATGTACTGATCCGGTAGGGGGACGATCGGTGCTGCAGCGGTGATAGTTTCACCAGGTTGCCGCAGACGATAACCAAGGTTAAGACCGAATTTCGCCTTGCCGTAGGTAGTGTGTCCAGCTACTAAGAAATTTGTGGTGGGTCCGGCGTTAGCGCCTGTATATGGATTGTCCTTAATGCGATTGACGTTGGCCATCACCTGAGCGGCTAGACCGGACTCCTGGTCACCGGCAAACTGATATTTACCATGGATACGAATTTCCGTATTACCCATGGCATTGTATTCACCGTGATAACCGGTCGTCGGAGCATTTTGACTAAGCACTTGCGGTGCACTGAGGCCCATTTCTAGCCCCGGTAACAAGCCAACACCGACATGTAAGTCTGCGCTGAGTATAGCATCCGTAAACCGGGTGTGACTTTGCTCGTCATCTGCAAAATACGGTAACGAATTTGCCTGGTCGTTGAGGAACAAGCCGAAGTTCACTATTCCAGGCTCAAGCACCTGACCGGACTCTACGGTGACGAAGTCCAAGCCGGAGGTTGTGGGATTGAAATTCTGGGTGTCTGCCCCAACGACGTTGCCGTAGCTGACACCTGTAAACAAACTAGGCAGAAGCAGTAGTCCTGCAGTGTGAAGGAGATTTCTCCTTTGCCGCGGATGATTAACTCTCCGGGCTTTTTTTATTCGGTTCCGAATCAGCATATTAGCAGCTCCGCTTCTGGGTATTGGAGAGCCATTCACGTTGGTCTGCGACCCAGCTCTCATAGACCCTATCTGCAAACTCAGTGCCAGAAAGTGGGGACAGTGCGGGTGACTAGTAGACTTTCATTTAGTGAGCGTTCGTGACGACAATCTTGACACTATGCTCCTGGGTGCAACGCACGTACTGTAAACAAAAATAAATTTTAATTAGAAATCAGCAGGTTGAGGTCGTTATCCTGTAACGGTATTTCTGCCATGTCTGGCAACGTTCTTGCACTTCCGAGGTGACGCCATTTGTGGCGTTCTCTGCAGTCCTCCCTTAGAGAAAGATCGAGCAACCAGTGCGATTGAGCAACACACATTCATTCCATGGGCGAACGAGTCTTGAGCGAACGAGCCGCAAGAGATCACGTCGACTTCGGGGACTGCGGTCGTTGCTGCCCCTGGTCAAAAGCCCAGCGAATCAGAGCGCCGGGCTTCTCAGGCAGATTTTTAAATCGGTGAGTGGAACTAACACCATCACTACTACTATCAAGGTATGGGCGCCGCGAGACTTGCGGCTACAACAAACTCTTTTCCATGCGAATGTACCGACCTTCATCCTGAGTAACGATCAAAGGTTTTTAGATTGGAATATCGCCTTTGATATGATTTTTGCGGGTGATGACTCGCTTGCACAAGTGCGTCGAGGCGGCCATGTGAAAGAGTGGTACGCCAAACTCGATAATTACCGGCGGGTGCCGAAGCGTACGGAACAATTATACGGAGAGTCGATACTACCTATCACAGACCGTGAACGGGTGACGTTTTTGTCAGCAAAGTACGGCCGTATTGTGTTTTCGCGTATCATGTCGCCAGTTGTCGATCGGGCCACAGGCCGTATTATAGGTTGGACGGTAGTCCTAAACATCAACTCCGTGAACAGAAGACAAGAATTCTTTACCGATCTTTATGCGGCCATCGCGAAAGAAACTCAGATGATACGTCATGCTGCTGCCGTTGACGGCGTCTTGGGACGGTTCCCTGGGCGTCAGCACTTGCTGCACAGTATCTGCGACAGCTTACCAACGCATGGGCGGATTTTGGAGTTAGGCTGTGGCACTGGGGGCCTCAGCGCGATGCTTGCTGTTGAAGGGTTAAAAGTCACCGCCGTAGATGACGATGTGCATCAGTTACGCGTGGCGCGCGAGCGATGCCGTGATTTTCTGAACATCAAATTCGTCCGAGGCTCGGCTAGTCAGTCCGGGAAACTTCCGAGCCATAAATTCGACGGCGTAGTGTTCAACGCCCTGTTGATGGATACTGCAACTATCGTTACGTCTGTCTCTGAATTGTATCGATGCCTAAAACCGAATGGCAACGTCGCAATCATCATGCGCAGTGACCAGGGAACAATCGACGCTCTCTTTGATGCCGTTAAGGGGAGTCTCGAGTCTCAAGGTCGGTTCGAAAACCTGAAGCACCAGTTCAGCCAGGTGGCTAAATTTCAGTCTGCCATAGGCGCTGCCCATAAAATTGGGGAGCTTCCTCGTGAAGCCTTAGTCCTTGAAAAGCTGAGTTTCCTTGGTTTTGCGGTTGACGGGGTTGATCGTGATGCTGATGATGGGCACACGATCGTGATCAAAGCCCGTAAGTAAGGAGACCTCATGTCTGGGAAGAGCAGAAAAAAAGAAGTAGAAAAAGCTCAGGACTCAATTGATTTTTCGAAGTACCGCTACCAACTCGAGCTCGATACCACTCTGGGTACAGTGAAGCTTGATTTCTGGCCTGAAGTGGCGCCCAACCACTGCAAAAATATGCTTGGCCTAGCCATGATCGGGTTCTACGACAACTTGATTTTCCATCGCGTCGTACCGGGCTTCGTGATCCAGGGTGGTTGCCCAAGCGGCACTGGTACCGGGGGACCTGGATATCATGTGGATGCGGAATTCAATGAATCGCCGCACGATCCGGGCGTTCTGTCGATGGCGCGAGCCCAAGACCCCAATTCTGCTGGTAGCCAGTTTTTCCTCTGTCTGGAAAAAGTTCCGTTCCTCGATCGGCAGTACACTGCCTTCGGCAAGACGGCCGATGACGCCAGCTTGGCCGTAGTCCAGTCGATTGGGAAGGTGAAAACAGCTTCGGGAGATCGCCCAGTTAGCGATGTGGTGATTAAATCTGCCAAAGTTTTGTCTAGCCCTCTCTAAAGTCCTCCCTGAGATCAGCCGATAAGCTGGATGACCCCGAGAATTCGGAGTAATATCGGGGTTGTTACCTTCGCTTCCAAGCACCCCCCCCTGCACTCGTGGGGTGCGGATTAGGGAGGTGACCATCTTGCACTCGGTTTAGGCGGTTCGGCCGCTGGGAGGTCATCATGGAAAATCTGCTGGGTTACGGTTGGTTACTCGCTGCTGCTCCGGTCGGAGGCTGGCTCGCAATTGGCGCCTGCGTTCTGACCCTCGGGTTCCTCGGAGCACCATTTGCTCTGTGGACACTGGGCGTTGCCGCGATGATGTGGGTCACAGGCGCACCGGTGCCGGTTTTAGCAGCGGTGTCAGGGGGTCTTATGCTACTTAACCTTCCCCCGATTCGTCGCGTAGCACTTTCGATTCCGATCGCGAAGCTGATGGACCGGTTGAAGCTAATGCCCGTCATTTCTGAGACAGAGCGCGTCGCGCTTGAAGCGGGCACCACGTGGGTGGATGCGGAGCTTTTCTCAGGGCGGCCAAACTACGATCAAATCCGTAATGAGCCGTACGCCAAAATCCCTGCGAGCGAACAGGCTTTCCTCGAAAATCAGGTCAAAACGGTCTGCTCGCTAGCCTCTGACTGGGAGATCTACAAAAACAAGGACCTACCCCCTGCGGTCTGGGACTACCTGAAGAAAGAACGGTTCTTCGGTATGATCGTCCCGAAAGAGTACGGTGGGCTCGGGTTCACTGCGGCCGGACACAGCGAAGTGATTGCTCACTTAGCAACCCACTCCGGGCCGCTGGCCATAACGGTCATGGTGCCTAACTCCCTCGGTCCGGCTGAGCTCCTGGCTCATTACGGTACCGACAAGCAAAAGCAATACTACCTGCCGCGGCTTGCTCGTGGGGACGAGATTCCCTGTTTTGCTTTGACGGAGCCCAATGCGGGGTCCGATGCAGGATCGCTTCAGTCCAGTGCGACTGTATTCCGCGGCGAAGATGGGCATCTCTATCTGCGCCTCAACTGGGATAAGCGTTATATTACCCTTGCTGCGGTTGCCACTCTAGTCGGGCTTGCGGTGCGGCTGTACGACCCGGAAAATCTACTCGGCAAAGGTAAAGACCTCGGAATCACCTGCGTGCTGGTGCCGGCCAATACCAAGGGCGTCGTGCTCGGGCAGCGTCATAACCCCATGGGTGTGCCGTTCTACAACTGCCCGACTTCGGGTAAAGATGTCATCGTGTCGGTTGACCAAATCATTGGCGGGGCCGACGGTGCAGGCCGGGGCTGGCAAATGTTGATGGAATGCTTGGCTGCAGGGCGTGCAGTATCGCTTCCGTCGCAAGCTGCGGGTGGAGCTAAGCTCATGACGCGTCTTGCGAGTGCCTATGCTGTTGTGCGTCGTCAGTTTGGGATCTCTATCGGCCAGTTTGAAGGCATTGAAGAACCACTTGCACGGATTACCGGCATCACATACGCGATGGAAGCTGCGCGCGTATTCACGATTGGTGCGGTGGATGCTGGCAAGAAGCCTGCCGTGGTCTCAGCTATTGCAAAGTACAACCAAACCGAGCTGGGTCGGAAGGTGGTCAACGACACCATGGACGTGCTGGGTGGTGCAGGCATTTCGCGCGGTCCCCGTAACCAAGTAGCGAATGCCTACATCTCCGCCCCCATCAGCATTACCGTCGAAGGCGCCAACATACTGACGCGGACAATGATTATTTTCGGTCAAGGTGCAATCAGGTGCCATCCCTACGCTTACAAAGAAGTAAAAGCACTGATGGACAAGGACTACGCGTCTTTTGACCGCGCTTTCTGGGGTCACGTCGGACATGTAGTACGCAATGCCTGCCGCTCGGTCGTGCTGAGTTTCAGCCGCGGTCGCCTTGCCGCTGCTCCTAGTAGTCCGGTTGCGCGCTATTACCGCAAACTTTCCTGGGCTTCGGCATCGTTTGCCATTATGGCAGATATCGCGATGGGTAGTCTCGGAGGCAGTTTGAAGCTGAAGGAGAAGCTTACAGGTCGCTACGCTGATGTTTTATCATGGATGTATCTGGCGACGGCCATTCTTCGCCGCTATGAGGCTGAGGGCTGTAAGGCAGAACACAGGGTGGCGTTCGAATGGGCGATCCAGTATGCATTCGCCGAAATGCAAAAGGCATTCGACGGCATCTTCAGTAATTTCCAGGTGCCTGGAATCGGTTGGTTCTTCCGCGGTCCCATTGCATTCTGGTCTCGACTGAACCGCCTCGGTTCCATGCCGTCTGATCAGCTCGGTCATGATCTCGCTAAGGCGATTCAGCAGCCAGGAGCCTTCCGTGATGACATGACCCGAGGTATCATCGGAGACCTTCTGCCTGCCAGCAACAATTTGATCGAACATGCGTTCACGTTGTCGCATCTAGCCACTGATGTACTGGCGAAGATTACTAAGGCGGTTAAGGCCGGAAAATTGCCGAAACGTCGCGCCAACCTTTTGGTTAAAGAGGCGCTCGCAGCGCAAGTGATAACGGACAAAGAAGCAGCACTCTTGGAATCGGCTAACACGGCACGGGAAGAGGCGGTCAAAGTTGACTCCTTTACACTTGACGAGTTCCGACCAACTCTGCTCGACTCAGAGGTCAACCGTCGTGGTTTTGGCACCTGAGTTAGTTTGGGTCAAATGAGTCAGCGGTAAGATCACGGCCATGGACACGGAACGAAGATGAAGAAGTTAGGGTGGTGGGGATTAGGCGGTGGTGTCGTGATCTTACTTGCAGCTATCGTGACCGCGGGTCAAATGGGTGAGACCTCTCACGCTTTTGCCCGCGGTTCGGTCGTTATAGGTGAAGAGTTAGTGGCTAGTGCTCGCGGAGTGCAGACACTTTTCATCATTGCGACAGGGCCTGATCGACCGATGCCGTTAGGGGCATTTCGTAAGACTCTGGGGACCGACGCCCAAGGTGAGTTTTATGAGTTTGTGCTGACCAAAGATAACATGCAGCGCATGATGGGCGATGAGCCCTGGCCTGATACCTTCAAACTCAAGGCCAGATTGGATGTCGATGGCACTGCGGGCCCCGATCAGCCTGGAGACTTAGTCGGCGAGGTTTATCCTGTTAGGTTGGGTGACGAAGGTGTAACCATCAAGATCAACCGACTCATAGCCCCGTGACTTGCCGGAGCTGGCAGAGAGTTATCTCCTGGCGCGAAAAAACTCCTTCAATATAGCGCCACAATCCCCGGCTAGAACGCCGCCCTCCACGGGGAGTCGATGGTTTAGTCGCGTGTCCTCGTGAATGCGGTAGAGGCTACCCAGGGCACCAGCCTTAGGGTCAATGGCTCCAAACACGACACGATCGAGTCGCGCTTGATAAATGGCGCCAGCACACATGATGCAAGGCTCAAGGGTAACGTAGAGAGTGCAGCCGCTAAGTCGCCAGCTACTAAGAGCGCGACAGGCAGCTGAAATAGCCTCTGTCTCTGCATGACTAATAGCCTCCTGACGCTCCTCGCGCGTATTGCTACCGCTCGCGATGAGTCGATTCTCATGGACTATCACGGCGCCAACCGGGACTTCACCACGTTGAGCTGCCGCCCTGGCAAGGACCAGCGCTTCTTGCATCCATTTTAGGTCTTCAACTTTAGATTCAATCACTAGATTTCCATCAAACCAAATTAGCTAGACGCGCGTGATCAACACTCGCCAAGTGTTTAGCGATATTACCCAAGCGGCGCAAGCCAAGGTGGGCCATAATATCATCCGGGGCCATTCCCTGGGCGATAAGGTGAGTGACGGCAAAATGCCGCAGTTGCTCGGTGTTAAGGCTCTTGGTGCCGACTTTGTCGCCCAGTTCGTAGACGATGAACTTGAGGCCGTGGCGCGTCATATTGGGCAAGGGGCAGCTGGCGTCTCGTCCCTTAAAAGAGATGAACATCAGCTTTTCTTTTGCCTGAGAAAGCACGGGGTGATTGAGCGTGTGGTATTGCCGCTGGTAGGCGGCAAGTAAGCGGTGGGACTCAGGACCCAGGCGTATCGAACGGGCACGAGAACCTCCGATGTGAAGATAAGCGGTCGCGAGGTCTGTCATGAGATCGGACCACCTTAGGGCGATGATCTCGTTGGCCTTGATCCCCTCGTAGGCAAGCAGCGCAATAATAGCCGCGTCGCGGGTCCCCTTCCAGCTGGGCTGACTTTGGCTCGCGGCCTCCAGTAACCGTGCTATGACTTCGATCTCCAGTCCGCGGCGCAGACGATCATCACGCTGCGGGATGGCAACGGAGTCAAAGGGGCTGGCTTTTACCAGCGATTTGTCGGTTAGAAACCGGAAATACTGCCGAATTCCGATGACGGTGCGGCGCACGGAATTCTCCCGCTCAGTGAGGTCCGCACGCAAATGATCTTGATAGGCCAACAGGGTGCCTGGCTCAATTTGATCCACAGTCAAGCGATGGTTCCGCAAATAATTGACAAACCCGCTAGCATCGCGACAGTAGGATTCGATGGTCGCTGGCTGCTTGCCTCGCGACTTGAGGTGCTCTGCAAATAGGGTGACGCTGTTTTGATCCAGGATCACGGTCGCTCCTCCTTTTGCCAGATCTCAGCCTATCATTTCGTATCCTGACAGCCCTGTGTGGGTAATTCAATGAGAACTGCCATCATCCTTGGCTGCCATGGTAGACTGAAGGCTCGGACTAGATCAATGAGCGAGGCTCCACCGTGAAATCGCGATTCCTGTTTCTAGCGGCCATAGCGAGCTGCACCCAATTGGCCTGGGTGCGTCCAGAGCTTCTTACAAAAGCTAAGCCCGCCGTGGATAGTGGGCGCTTGGACTATTTTGTCCTTAAGATAAACGGACAGTCTGTGCGATTGAAGGATGGCCAGGAAGTCTCAGTCATGCGCGGAGATGAATTAGAGGTGGCAGAGGCCAAGCTGATCTCACCAGAGGTCGCAGTTAAGCAAGTGGATATCATTGGATTTAAAAGTCCCAGTAAAATCGTGGGCGAGGACCGTGGAGTTCGGTTCAGGACCGATCGTCTCAGTTCATGGTATTCAGAGGGGCGACGCGGTGAAGTCTGGTCCATTTTGGCAACGTCACAAGACATCTTACACGGTGCAGCCTTTATCCGTGTTATCGACCCCAGTTTGCGATACGCAGAGATCCGTATAAATCAGCAGCTCAAAATTGTGCGACCAGGCGACGAAGTCACGGTGAAGGCTAGCGACCAATTTAAAGTGGATAGAGTGGTCACTAATCTCGGTGACGATGCGTCGGTGAAAGTGCGGTTTGCCAATCAATCAGTTGACGGAAAATATGAGATTAGGTTTGAACGTGATCGGCGTGTATTCGCGGTGATCCCAGTGACTGTGACGGAGTAACCGCGTCATGGCACCGCGAGCGGCAGCAGAGCGAAGACGGATGGGAGAATTTGCCGCTATCGCACTTATTTCGGTAGTCCTGGTGCTTTTGTCACGGCTAGAGACTAGGCTATTCGGGCTGAGCGAAACCTTCGCCAAAAATCAGGACTTTGTGACCACGGTCGTCTACTTCGGCCTGATCAACTTTAACGTCATCCTCATCCTGACTTTAGGTTTTCTCCTCTTTCGTAACGTTGCCAAGTTGGTAGTCGAGCGCCGCCGCGGAGTCTTCGGAAGCAATCTGCGGACCAAGTTGGTTGCAACCTTGGTATTTTTTGCGTTAGCACCAACCATTCTATTCTTTTACGTATCGGCGCGCTTTATCGTGAATAGTTTCGATGAGTGGTTTTCGGACAAAGTGCGCGCCACAATGGAAGAGACCCGGCAAGTTAGCGAGCGCGTATACAGGCAGGATCAACGGCGCCTTGAGAGTTTGGCTAAAGTCGCAGGGCAGCGGCTGAGATCCGCACTAATTGAGCCGCCGGTCATTGGGGCATATAAACTTACCATACCAGCTCATTTACTGGATGCATTCGATACTCAGTACGGTCTAGATCAGGTGTCCGTTTACGACCGCGGGGGCAAATTATTATGGTCGAGTCGTCCTACAAGCCAGAAGCAAAGTAGTGAAGCGGATCCGTTTGTCACTGAAATTCTTGAGAGGTTTAGCCGTAACCCTGGCATGCAGTCCGCCAGTGCTGTGATCGGTGAATCGCAGCAGGATGTAGTCAAAGGGGTAGCTCCACTGCTGCAAAATCAGACCCGGCGCCTCATCGGATTAGTAGTTGCCGAAACTCGATTCGAAACACAGATGCTTCGGAGCATTGAGGCTGTTCAGAATAGTTTTGCCAATCTCAGGCCTGGGGCGCAGTTAATCAAGTTAAGTTATCTGATTTTGTTAATAGTCATGACCTTATTAGTGCTGTTCTCTGCTGTCTGGCTCGGATTTTATGTCGCTCGTGGTATCACAGATCCGATTCGCGCCTTGGCCGAAGGTACGCGGGAGGTAGCTCTTGGTAATTATGGTGTGGCGTTGGCTGCTCGGACCGAAGATGAGACCGGACAGCTCGTCCGTTCGTTTAACCTGATGACCCATGACTTACAGCGTCATAGGTCGCTAGCCGAGGTGGCACGTAAACAGCTTGTTAGAAGTAACGATGAGCTTGATAGACGACGCAAGTACATGGAGGTGATTCTAAAAAGTATCACCACCGGCGTTATTGCCTTTGACAACAATGGCTGTATCACTGCCGTTAACGATGCAGCTGAACAGATTCTCGGCCTAAATGCCTCAAAATTAATTGGTGTGCCGGTAAGATCGGCTTTTGATGCCGAGCTGTACGCGGCACTTTGGTTGCCTGTTGCAGACGGTCTGTCGTCACACGATCTCTATAGCGCTCAACTTGAAGTAGTGATCGCTGGCCGTCCACAGACACTCCTTTTGGATGGTGCCCGTATTGCTGATGAGGCTGGTGTAGATTTGGGGATTGTCGTCATTTTTGATGATGCAACAGAGAAAGTCAAATTGCAGCGGATTGCTGCATGGCGGGAGGTCGCCAGACGCATTGCTCATGAGATCAAAAACCCTGTGACACCAATTAAGTTGAGCGCTCAGCGGTTACTACGGCGCTTCCATGAAAAATTTGCTGGTGAAGATTTGGAGGTTTTTGAATCGTGTTTGCAAACGATTCTGAAACAGGTGGATTCGCTGCGTGATTTGGTCAATGAATTCTCGAAGTTTTCCAGGCTGCCTCAAGTACAACTGCAAATGGCGTACATTAACACAGTCATAGCTGATGTTGCTGGTCTATACAAAATGAGTTACCCCACGATCAATTTTGATACTCAGGGACTTGGGCAAATCCCTAATTTTCCGATTGATACAGATCAGATGAACCGCGTTTTTGTGAACCTTGTCGAGAATGCGATCGCCGCTATTCCTGATGATCGTCCCCAACCGAAGATCAGTTTCAAATCATCAATGTTGGATGATTTAAGCACAGTACGGATCGAAGTTATGGATAATGGTGCCGGTATTCCGCATCAGTTTCGTGATCGGGTAATGGAGCCTTATTTTTCGACCAAAGATGGTGGTACGGGCCTAGGTTTAGCGATTGTTGCACAGATTATAACGGATCATGGTGGTTATCTAAGATTACTCGACAATGAGCCTTGTGGTACGCGTATCGTCATTGAACTGCCGACTGGTGGGACATTGGTATAGGAAAAGTTCAGATCGCAAAAAAGGGGAACGTATGGACGGAGTAAACCTGACAGTCGAGAGACAGAACGACGCACTGTTGATTGCGGGATTTCCCGAAGCTACAGAACAATCGCCCTGGCGCGCGGAACTGCTTGATGAAAATCGCATACTATTGCGTTCGGATGACATGTTACAAAACGCGAATAAGCAAAACCGCGGCACTGCAAGTCTCAGTGTCTTTGTCATGCGCGATTTTTTAATCGGTCTCGCGCAGTCAGGTTTCAGTGGTGTCGTTGCTGTGGACACTGGATTTGGCGTAAAAAGGCTCTTTCTGAACGATGGTAAATTGGTGTTTGCTGGTTCGAACCTGATCGATGACCGACTTGGTGAGGTGCTGTTTCGTGAGTCTAAGATCTCCCTAGATGATCTGACATCATCAGCCGCTGAGGTGACCAAAGTTAGAAAGTTTGGTCAGGTTCTCGTCTCAAGCAGTATACTTACTAAAGTGGATCTCTGGGATGCACTGAAGCTCCAAGTGCGTCAAATCCTCAGATCGATATTTATGTCTGATCAGCTATTTTGTGAAATCCATCCCGTTGCCGCGCCACCCAGCACGGAAGTTGTGTTTGCCGAAAGCTTCGCGCAGTTGGTACAAGAGGCTTTCAGCTATGGCGCGGCATACCGTGCGTTCCTTTCGAGGCTGCGGGCAGAGACAGAAGTTGCACTGCAATCAAGCGTGGAAACATTGCAACTGACATATCCAGCTGGAACATTTTACGGTGATATTATCTCTCTGATCGCGCAAGAACGCAGCGTGCAGACCCTTCTAGATCAGTCTAAGCTCATTGACGCTTACACAGTTGGGGCGTTGATGCATCTAGTGAATTCTGGCATCTGCAAAATCATTCCCGACAACGATCCTTTACCCAAAATGTCACCGACAATGGCAGCGCTGAAGAATACGCTCGACAGCTACGCCTTCGTCTTGCAGTCCTTGCGCAAAGTGTTTACCACTGCGCAAAAGGATTTCCCTATTGCGGATTTACGTAATTTCATTGAACGGTTGAATGATACGAGTATACAGACATTCTTCGTGGACGATCTGGGTAATCTCGAGCGCGATTGCGTGATTTCGATTATAAGCCAGTCGCAGGATAGTCTAGATCGGTTGCAGGTCGTGGTGAACAGAATCGAAAGCGTCATTCAATTCATGCTGCAAATAACCGGTGACCATTTGGACTTTAAAGCTGCGCAAGCCATTAGACATGAACTGCGGACGGGAAATACATGAAGACTGCAAAAGTGGGTAAACGTGACACCGGTTCACGGCGTAGCCGTCGCCACCAGGGAAGCGGCTCTGCAGCGCGAGATGATGCTAAGGCCGATCCCTTTGCGCCGCGGGAATTTCACGTCGATGGAGAATCAGCGATTGGTGAATACGCCCGTTTTGCACCAGGTAGTATTAAAGAGATTCTATATGTCGAGCGTGCTAAACTGCAGGCCGAACAATTGAAACAAAAGTACGCGCTACCCGTACCGCTGAGGCAGCGCATCATCGAGAGGGATATGCCACAGGCTGCTCCCTTATCCGCACTTGTTCAATTTCAGGCTAAAACTTTTAACGGTTTAGTCGAGCGTTTAAAACCGCGGAAAAAAGATGTGATTATCGCGCTCGATCATGTGACCGATCCTCGTAATTTGGGCGCGATCATTAGAAGCGCGGCCTTTTTCGGGGTCAAAGAGGTTCTAGTTCCAGAGCGCCGTCAGGTTCTGCTTACGCAAGCATCAGTTAACACCGCCCAAGGGGGGTTTGCGTTAACCGACCTGGTCATTACTGTGAATCTAAACCGGGCATTGAGCGCGCTCAAAGACGAGGGCTATTGGATCATCGGAGCCGCTATGGGGGGCGAGGAGTTCCGCACGCTAGCCTCCACTTATGAAAAAGTTGTGCTGGTACTTGGGGCCGAAGATACCGGACTTTCCAAACAAGTTACGGACTCTTGTGACCGATTGGCCGCTATTCCGAGCCTGGGCTCAGGGCTCGAATCCTTGAATGTCTCTGTTGCGGCCGGTATTTTTTTGTGTGAATTTACAAGGGTCGGAGCGGCAACGCCTTGACACCAGTGTCGAACCTATAGTATCCAATTGTCTCGACTAACCGGGGAACCTCTTGAATCCATTGGCTAATTCCATTGGGGTCAAATTGCCAACTGGGAAAGTCAGGTAGTGGTAGTTTGGTTATGGCGGTGGAGATCACGGCTCGCTGGCGTAGCTCAATTGGTAGAGCAGCTGATTTGTAATCAGCAGGTTGCGGGTTCAAGTCCCTTCGCCAGCTCCAGACGTCACTTCAGTAACGTGTCCAGTGTTTCGATGTGGAGGGTTGCCCGAGCGGCCAATGGGGGCGGGCTGTAAACCCGTTGACTTACGTCTTCGAAGGTTCGAATCCTTCACCCTCCACCACCTCCCATCTGATCGTCGCGATGAGGGGTTGAGAGAATAAGCATGATGTCTTTCTTAGGCCTCGCTGCAAATTCTCATTTCATATTCTGGCAAATCAGCTAGGATGCGGCGGTACAGGGCGGGAGTAGCTCAGCTGGCTAGAGCATTAGCCTTCCAAGCTAAGGGTCGCGGGTTCGAATCCCGTTTCCCGCTCCATTACAAGTGTGTTAGCAGATGGTGTCTATAAGTTAGGTGAGAGCAAGCCCGGGTGGCTCAGTGGTAGAGCACGTCCTTGGTAAGGACGGGGTCGTGGGTTCAATTCCCATCCCGGGCTCCATCAAACGACCAAGTGATCTGCCGCAGAGTAGATCAGTGGAAATTTAAAAAGAAAGTTTCGAGGCGCGTACGCCATAGCGGGAGGAACAGATGGCTAAGGAAAAGTTTGAACGTAAAAAACCACACGTTAACGTCGGTACTATCGGTCACGTCGACCACGGTAAGACCACGCTGACCGCGGCGATCACCAAAGTTATGGCACTGAAGTACGGCGGCTCGTTCATGGCGTACGATCAAATCGACAAGGCGCCGGAAGAGAAGGCTCGTGGTATCACGATCTCGACCGCCCACGTTGAGTACGAATCTGCGACGCGCCACTACGCGCACGTAGACTGCCCCGGTCACGCCGACTACGTTAAGAACATGATCACCGGTGCTGCTCAGATGGACGGCGCTATCCTCGTCGTTAGCGCTGCTGACGGCCCGATGCCCCAGACACGTGAGCACATTCTGCTCGCTCGTCAGGTCGGCGTGCCAAAGATTGTCGTCTTCATGAACAAATGTGACATGGTTGACGATCCTGAGCTTCTCGACCTCGTTGAGATGGAAGTTCGCGAGCTTCTCAACCAGTACAAGTTCCCAGGTGACGACACCCCGATCGTGAAGGGCTCGGCTTTGAAAGCTCTTGAAGCCAGCACTGCCGAAGACGACTGGGCGAAAAAAGTTGTCGAACTTATCGATAACTGCGACCAGTGGATCCCAATCCCTGAGCGTCCAGTTGACCAACCGTTCCTCATGCCAATCGAGGACGTTTTCTCGATTTCCGGTCGCGGTACAGTAGTTACTGGCCGTATCGAGCGCGGTATGGTTAAAGTCAACGAAGAACTTGAAATCGTGGGCATTCGTGACACTCAAAAGACCGTATGTACGGGCGTTGAGATGTTCCGTAAGATCCTCGACCAAGGTCAGGCTGGTGACAACGTGGGCGTACTGCTCCGCGGTACCAAGCGTGAAGACGTTGAGCGCGGCCAAGTCTTGGCTAAGCCAGGCACGATCAAACCTCACAAGAAGTTCAAAGCTTCTGTTTACATTCTCACCAAAGAAGAAGGCGGCCGCCACACCCCATTCTTCAAGAACTACCGTCCCCAGTTCTACTTCCGTACAACTGACGTGACTGGTACCATCACCCTGCCGGCTAACGTCGAGATGGTGATGCCTGGTGACAACGTGAACATGGATGTTGAATTACTGACCCCGATCGCCATGGACAAAGAGCTTCGCTTCGCTATCCGCGAAGGTGGCCGTACCGTTGGTGCCGGCGTTGTAGCTGAGATTATTACTGAGTAAGTAGTTTTAAACCGGGGCGTGAGCCCCGGTTTTTTTGGTTTGCTGACATAAAGTTACAGGCGAGTAGCTCCAATGGTAGAGCGGCGGATTCCAAATCCGCATGTTGTGGGTTCGAATCCCTCCTCGCCTGCCACCTTCATCCAGACTGAGGACTAATCCCGTGGCGAAAGACGATGCTTTTTGGTTGAATGCGGCCTATATCGTGTTTTTGCTTCTCACTGCCTACGTCACGTTCAAGGCGGCGGAGACGATTGGTATTCAGACAGGATGGCTTGAGCGGTTTGAGTGGTTTCACTACGCAGCCTACCTTGTGAGTGGTGCTGCAGGTGTGGGTGCGGCATGGGCTTTGAGGGCCGACCCTGCACGCAATGAGTATTTCCTTGCAGCGATCGGGGAATTACGTAAAGTTGCATGGCCAAGCTGGCCAGATACAAAACGCATGACTCTAGTGGTCTGTATAGTAGTCGGTATTTTTGCGGTCATAGTCGGTGTTTTCGATTTCTTTTGGTCGTGGACATTGAAGCATTTAATTGCATAACACGGCGGGGATTGCCCCTAGCTTGGTTTGATATGGTGAGTGTAATGAGCGATGAATCTAACATGACGGGGCAAGACGGCACAGTTGCAGTGCCAGTCGCAGCTAAGAATCCAAAATTCAAGTGGTATGTGGTACATACCTACTCGATGTTTGAAGAAAAAGCCAAGTCCACCTTGCTTGAGCGCATCAAACTCAACAAGATGGAAGAAAAATTTGGCGAGATCGTAGTGCCTAAGACTGCTCAGGAAACTGTCCTGAAGAGCGGCAAGAAAAAGAAAGTCGAGCGCAACGCGTTTCCGGGGTACATCATCGTTGAGATGGAGATGACCGAGGAAACTAACCATTTAGTGCGCGATACTCCGAAGATCACGGGATTTGTGGGAAATGTTCGGAATCCTAGACCCATTACGGATCAGGAAGTTCTGCGTCTCACCTCACCTGAAACCATCAAAGAGCAGACGAAGCAACAGGCTTCGACGCAAACCTTTGAGAAGGGTGAGTCCGTTAAGGTTATTGATGGCGCCTTTACCAACTTCGACGGCATCGTCGAAGCCGTGCAGGCGGATAAGATGAAGTTACGAATTTTAGTAAGTATTTTCGGAAGAGAAACCCCAGTAGAGCTGGACTACGGTCAGGTACAAAAATTGAGCTAAAGCGCTCAATAATAGTTAATGACCGCTTGACTTCAGATTGTGGTTTCCGTATAAAGCGTGTCTTCCGTTTTCCAGGTTTCTCGGCTACCAGTTATTGGTAAGGAGTTGAAGGTGGCAAAGAAGATCGTCGGCTATATCAAGCTGCAAATCCCAGCCGGCAAAGCCAATCCAGCGCCCCCGGTAGGGCCAGCGTTAGGCCAGCGTGGCGTCAACATTATGGCGTTCACTAAAGAGTTTAATGCGCGGACTCAGAAGCAAATTGGCTCTATTCTGCCGACCATTATTACGGTCTACGCAGATAAGTCTTTTTCCTTCATCACCAAGAGTCCGCCCGCATCTGACCTGCTCAAAAAAGCAGCTAAGATCGAAAAGGGTTCGCAGACCCCGAGTAAGGCAACATGTGGCTCGGTAACCCTCGCTCAAGTTAAAGAAATTGCGGCAATCAAGATGAAAGATCTTAATTGCTACGATGAAGCTGCAGCTGTGAAGATTATCTCTGGCTCTGCCCGCAGCATGGGGTTAGAGGTTCAAGGCTAATCCGGTGATTTGGTGTATCTAGGTTTTGGTTAAACGCCTCATTTGAGGCCGACATAGTAGGAGAGTAGCCCTTGAGGTTACTCGCTTGAACTACGGAGAATAGACAATGGCTAAACGTGGTAAAAAATACCGCGCGGCGCAGAGCGCTGTGGATCCTGTAAAGCAATATTCCCTGTCTGAGGCCGTCGGTCTCGTCAAGAAAACCACCTTCTGCAAATTCGATGCTACCCTTGATCTCGTCGTCAACTTGGGTGTAGATCCGCGGCAGGCTGATCAAAACGTACGTGGCGCAGTGCCGCTCCCTCATGGGCTAGGCAAGAGTGTGCGCATTATCGTGTTTGCTAAGGGTGAGAAAGCAACTCAAGCAAAGGTCGAGGGTGTCGTAGAGGTTGGTGGCGATGATCTAGCAGCCAAGATTCAAGGTGGCTGGATGGATTTCGATCAAGTTATCGCTACCCCGGACATGATGGGTGTGGTTGGTAAACTAGGTAAAGTGCTAGGTCCCCGTGGCCTGATGCCTAACCCAAAACTTGGTACCGTTACCTTCGATGTTTTGAAGGCAGTCAACGAGCTAAAAGCTGGCCGTACGGAATACCGTGTCGACAAAGCCGGTATTGTTCATTGTCCAGTCGGCAAAGTCAGCTTCGATGAAGATAAACTGGTGGAAAATGCCAAGGCTGTGTTGGACGCGCTTGTGAAAGCTAAGCCAGCAACAGCGAAGGGTACATACGTACAGCGTATCGGTTTGTCGTCAACGATGAGTCCTGGTGTCAAAGTTGACCCGGCTCCGTTCCGTCTCTAATTAGTCTCATGTCCTAAGGTAGGTGAGGGTATAACGCCATGGCAATGACAAAAGCTCGCAAGCATCAGCTTAAGGGCGAAATAGCTGAGCGTCTCAAGAAGGCTAACGCCGCAATTGTTGCAGAGTACCGTGGATTGACAGTGGCAGAGCTCACTGAATTACGGGTGAAGTTGCGCGAGTCCAACTCTGAATTCCGGGTTGTGAAGAACCGTGTAACCAAGGTAGCGATTCGCGAAGAAGCTGAAAACGTAGGGGCTATCTCTGGGTCTCTAAAGGGTCCTGTTGGGCTAGTAATTATTTACGGTGATCCGGCCCAGGCTGCCAAGTCTGTACTGGAGTTTGCAAAAGATAAAGAGAACTTCAAAGTTACCAGCGGAGTACTAGACGGCAAAGGCGTGTCTGCCGCTGACCTGAAGGCGATCTCTGAGTTGCCGACGATGGACGTTCTGCTAGCGCGCCTAGTTGGCACGCTAGTGGCACCACATCGTGGTCTGCTTGGTGTTCTAAACGGTGTTCCACGTCAGTTGGTGCAAGTCATCAACGCGATCAAGGATAAGAAAGCTAACTAATAGGTAAATGTATACCGCTTCGGATCGCGACGGGCGCCGAAGGTTGAGGAGGGAGTACGGTATGTCGAGCGTGACAAAAGAACAGGTGATCACATTCTTGGAAAACCTGACGCTGCTTGAAGCAGCTGAGCTGGTTAAGGAACTTGAAGACAAGTTCGGCGTGAGTGCAGCGGCTCCAGTAGCTGTTGCAGTCGCCCCTGGAGCAGCAGCAGCTCCAGTTGAAGAGCAAACTGAGTTCACCGTCGTTCTAGCTAACTCTGGCGACAAAAAGATCAACGTGATCAAAGAGATCCGTACGATCACTGGTCTAGGCTTGAAAGAAGCTAAAGACCTGGTTGAAGGCGCGCCAAAGACTGTTAAAGAAGGCGTTTCGAAAGAAGAAGCCGCTAAGATCAAGAAAGTGCTTGAAGAAGCTGGTGCTAAAGTCGAGCTTAAATAAGTTCGGATTAGCATTATCTGAGAAGGCTTCATTTGAAGTTTGGCAGTTAGAACCGCCTTTGGTGGCCGACTGCGTCAATGCCGAGTGTCTATGGACCCTGACGGGATTGATGCGTGTCGCCGCCTAGGCGGGGCTTAATTTTGTGTCATGGATATTATCTGTTGACATTTGTCAAGCCTATGGAAATGATTAGCCAGTTTGCGAATCTTGCAGTGCGACCTGAAGCGTGCCTATGTCACAGCTAGGCGGCGTGACTAGAGCCCGCTTTCCCTTGGATCTTTAGGAGAGCCCTATGACCTCCCTGGCAGCATCCTTTACGCGGCCAAGGAAGAATTTTGCCAAAATTCCTCCTGCTGTCGAAATCCCTTACCTGATTGAAGTCCAACGTAACAGCTACGAACAATTCCTGCAGATGGCAGTAGATCCCGACAAGCGCAAGAACGTCGGGCTCGAAGGCGTGTTCCGGTCGGTATTCCCGATTCAGGACTTCCAGGAGACTGCGTCCGTTGAGTTCGTGAGCTACGCGTTCGAGGAGCCCAAGTACACTGTGGACGAGTGTCGCCAGCGAGGGATGAGCTTTGCGGCTCCCTTGAAGGTAGTCATCCGTCTGGTTGTCTGGGACGTCGACAAGGACTCAGGGGTGAAGACGATCCGCGATGTCAAGGAGCAAGAGGTCTACTTCGGTGAGATCCCCCTGATGACTGATTCGGGTACGTTCATCATCAACGGGACCGAGCGGGTTGTTGTGTCCCAGCTGCATCGTTCAGCCGGTGTATTCTTCGACCATGACAAAGGCCGCAACAGTGCGACCGGGAAACTACTCTACACCGCCCGGATTATTCCGTACCGTGGTAGCTGGATGGATTTCGAGTTTGACTCGAAGGACATTCTGCACGTTCGGATCGATCGGCGGCGTAAATTGCATGCCACGACGCTGCTCAAGGCGCTTGGCTTCACGGAAGCGCAGCTTCTCGATTACTTCTACGAGAAGGAGCGGATTCGGGTACGTGAGGGCAAATTTGAGAAGAAATTGAACTTCGAGTTGTTGCGCGGTCAACGTGCTTCGGCGGACATCAAAGATCCGGACTCGGATAAGATTTATGTCAAAAAGAATCGTCGGATTACCCAAGGGATGATCCGTCAGATGCAGCAGGCAGGTCTTGAATATCAGGTCCTGACGGTTGATGATATGGTGGGCAAAGTTCTTGCCGCAGATGTTAAGGATCGCGACGGCAATGTAATCATTCCGTTGAACGCTGACCTTGACAAAGAGCTGATCAAGGAGATCATTTCACGCGGTGTGGACGAGATCGATATCTTGTTCATGGACCAGGTGAACGCTGATGCCTCGTTCAGGAATACCTTGGTGAGCGACCGTGGTGTTCAGACGCAAGATGCTGCGATTCTGGAGATTTATAAGCGCCTACGGCCAGGTGATCCACCAACTATCGAGCCGGCGCGCGCTCTTTTCGACAATCTATTCTTCAACTCCGATCGCTACGATTTGAGTACGGTAGGTCGTTTGAAACTGAACGAGCGTCTTGGCCTAGATCTGCCCCTAGAGCAGAGAACTCTGACTAAAGACGACATTCTTAAGACCGTTGGCTACCTGCTGCGGTTGAAGAACGGTAACGGCGAAATTGACGACATTGACCACTTAGGCAATCGTCGTGTGCGCGCTGTGGGCGAGCTTCTCGAGAATCAATACCGTATCGGTCTGTTGCGTATTGAGCGCGCCATTCGTGAGCGTCTCCAATTGCAGGATGTGGACACGTTATTGCCGCACGATTTTATCAATAACAAGCCTGCTTCAGCTGTGGTGAAGGAATTCTTCGGGTCTTCTCAGCTGAGCCAGTTCATGGATCAGACAAACCCGCTTTCTGAGGTAACTCACAAGCGGCGCTTGTCAGCGCTTGGACCAGGCGGTCTGTCGCGTGAGCGCGCGGGCTTTGAAGTGCGGGACGTTCACCCGACTCACTATGGCCGCATCTGCCCAGTAGAAACGCCTGAAGGTCCTAACATCGGTCTTATTTCGTCGCTGGCTAGCTATGCGCGTGTCAACGACTACGGCTTTATCGAGACACCATACAAAAACCTCCGGGCGGAAGATGGTGCTCCCACCGTGCGTTATTACTCTGCGTCGGAAGAGCATCGCGATCACGTGATTGCACAGGCTGCGTTGCCGGATGCACATAAACCCGACGAGTTAGTCGGTGTCCGTCGTCAAGGTGAAAGTGAAATCGCACGGGCAGAAGAAGCTGACCTGATGGACGTGTCGACCAATCAGTTGGTGTCGGTCGCTGCGTCGCTCATTCCGTTCCTTCAGAATGACGATGCTAACAGGGCCCTGATGGGTTCGAACATGCAACGGCAAGCTGTGCCTCTGCTGAAGACCCGGGCGCCGTTAATTGGTACCGGTCTCGAGCTGACGGTTGCCCGTGACTCCGGTGCTGCTGTCGTCGCTAAGCGCGACGGTACTGTAGTGTCCGTGGATGCGGACCGTATCGTCATCAAGACGAACGAAGACGATCCTGAGGCGCTCACTGAGGTCGGCGCGGACGTTGATATCTACAATTTGCAGAAGTACAAGCGATCCAACTTAGATACCTGCATCAATCAACGTCCAATCGTGCAAAAGGGTGAAGTTGTCCGCCGTGGCGATATCATCGCCGATGGTTTCGGTATCGAAACTGGGGAGTTGGCCTTGGGTCAGAACGTCGTCGTGGCGTTCATGCCCTGGAGTGGTTACAACTTCGAGGACTCCATCTTGATCTCTGAAAAGGTGGTCAAAGAGGACCAGTTTACCTCGATTCACATTCAAGAATTTGAATGTATCTCTCGTGACACCAAGTTAGGTCAGGAAGAGATCACAAGTGATATCCCGAACGTAGGTGAAGATGCGCTGCGCAATTTGGACGAGGCGGGGATTATCCGCATCGGCGCAGAGGTTCAGCCAAATGACATTCTCGTTGGGAAGATCACTCCGAAAGGTGAGACCCAGCTGACTCCAGAAGAGAAGCTACTGCGTGCCATTTTCGGCGAGAAAGCCGGTGACGTACGTGACACTTCTCTGAGAGTACCTCCAGGTGTGGTTGGTACGGTCATCGGTGCGAAGGTTTTCGCTCGAGCCGGGGCGGACAAAGATGTCCGTTCCACACAGATTGAAGAAGCTGAGATTCAAAAGCTACGGAAAGACGAGACTGACCGTATCAACATCATTAAGGACTCCGCTATCCGTAAGATGGCGCGGATCTCCGGCGGCGACGCGCTCGCTGCTGACGTGAAGGCTAAAGATGGTGCTGATGTTGTGGTTAAGAAGGGCACCGTAGTCGACTTGAACTTCTTAGAAGGTCTCGACTACGTACTTTGGGAGCAACTAAGCCTCAAGAGTGCGGAAAAGAACGGTCTGTTGCGTAAGGCTCTAGACAACCTACGTGATAAGATCAACCTTATCCGCTTCATGACGGAAGAGCAGATCAAGAAGATCAAGAAGGGGGATGAACTTCCTCCTGGTGTGATCAAAATGGTCAAAGTTTACATCGCCATCAAGCGTAAGCTGCAGGTTGGCGACAAGATGGCAGGCCGTCACGGCAACAAGGGTGTAGTATCCCGGATTCTACCGGAAGAAGACATGCCTTTCTTGGAGAACGGCCGGCCGGTGGACGTGGTGTTAAACCCGCTGGGTGTACCTTCGCGGATGAACATCGGTCAGATTCTTGAGACCCACTTAGGGTGGGCTGCTAAAGGGATTGGTGAGCGGCTCAATGAGATGCTCGAGGCCACCTTCGACCGTAAGGCGGTTGAGGAATATATTCTCAAGATCTGGGATGATGCGGAAGTGAAAGCTTTCGTTAAGTCCGCAACTGACGATCAGCTCAAGACATTTATTCGGAAGTACCGTGAAGGTGTGCACTTCGCCAATCCCGTGTTCGACGGCGCTAACGAAGCCGAGATCAAGAGTCATTTGCGACTCGCTGGTCTCAGCGAAGACGGGCAGGTCGATTTATACGACGGTCGTACCGGTAGCAAGTTTGATAACAGAGTGACCGTAGGTGTCATGTATGTGCTCAAGCTTCATCACTTGGTTGATGAGAAGATTCACGCTCGTTCGATTGGACCTTACTCACTTGTCACCCAGCAGCCGTTGGGTGGTAAGGCTCAGTTCGGTGGTCAGCGTCTTGGAGAGATGGAAGTGTGGGCGATGGAAGCCTACGGTGCAGCCCATACCCTTCAAGAGTTCCTGACAGTCAAGTCCGACGACTTGCTTGGTCGTACACGTATGTACGAATCGATTGTCAAGGGTCAGAACGCGATGACTCCGGGCTTGCCAGAAAGCTTTAACGTATTGGTGAAAGAGCTTCAGAGCCTAGGCCTAGACGTTAACCTGATCCGTGATGACGGGCAGGAGACTGGTATCGATGGGCTACAGCAGCAGTAACTCGGTGTTTTTTTTGCTACAGGTCCCTCAGTTTAGAGGAGTCGTGATTTGAAAGACTTACTTAATTTTTTCGATAAGCCGACCGATCCACTTAGCTTTAATGCTATTAAGATCTCGCTTGCCTCACCAGAGAAGATTCGGAGCTGGTCGTACGGTGAAGTGAAAAAGCCGGAGACAATCAACTACCGTACGTTCAAACCAGAGCGTGACGGCCTGTTCTGTGCCAAGATTTTTGGACCCGTTCGGGATTTCGAGTGTATTTGCGGCAAGTACAAACGCATGAAGCACCGCGGTATCGTCTGCGACAAGTGCGGCGTGGAAGTTATCCACTCGAAGGTACGGCGCGAGCGTCTCGGTCACATAAACTTGGCTACGCCTGTAGCTCACATCTGGTTTTTGAAGTCTTTGCCTTCACGTATCGGAGCGATGCTTGACATTACACTGAAGGACGTCGAGCGTATCCTTTACAGCGAATCCTACGTGGTTCTGGATCCGGGTAACAGTGATGTAACCAAGCTCAAGCCGGGTCAGGTGTTGTCGGAGGAGGACTATGAAGTTGCTCTCATCGATCACGGGAACGGGGCTTTCCGAGTCGGTGTTGGTGCAGAGGCGATTCTCGAGCTACTGTCCCAAGTGCGGATCGAAGATCTGGCTGAGGATCTACGACGCGACCTGCGTGACTGCAAAGCAGAGGCCACACGCAAAAAGCTGCAGAAACGCCTGAAGGTAGTCGAGGCCTTCAACCAACAAGATGCTACTGGCAACTTTTTGGCGAAGCCTCAGTGGATGATGCTTTCGGTAATCCCAGTATTGCCGCCTGATCTTCGTCCTTTAGTACCACTGGACGGGGGACGTTTCGCGACCTCCGATTTAAACGACCTGTACCGTCGCGTGATCAATCGGAACAACCGATTGCTGCGCTTGATTGAGTTGAACGCTCCCGAGATCATCATTCGGAACGAGAAGCGAATGCTGCAGGAAGCAGTTGACGCTCTCTTTGATAACGGTCGCCGTGGTAAGGTGTTCACCGGTCCTAACAAGCGCCCGCTGCGTTCCCTTTCCGATATGCTCAAAGGTAAGCAAGGCCGTTTCCGCCAAAACTTACTCGGTAAACGTGTAGACTACTCAGGTCGTTCCGTAATCGTGGTTGGTCCCGATCTGAGGCTGCATCAGTGTGGTCTGCCGAAGAAGATGGCGATCGAGCTCTTCAAGCCATTTCTGTATAACAAACTCGAAGAACACGGCATCGTATCGACGATTAAGAGCGCAAAGAAGCTGGTAGAGAAAGAACGACCAGAGGTCTGGGATTCTCTTGAGGAAGTGACCAAGGAGCACCCGGTACTACTGAACCGTGCACCAACCCTTCACAGGCTTGGTATTCAGGCTTTCGAGCCGGTACTCATCGAAGGTAAGGCGATTCAGCTACACCCGTTGGTCTGCTTTGCATTCAATGCTGACTTTGACGGTGACCAGATGGCTGTGCACATTCCGCTGTCCGTTGAGGCGCAGCTGGAAGCACGAGTGCTGATGATGTCGACCAATAACATTTTGTCGCCAGCATCCGGTAACCCCGTCATTGTTCCGACGCAGGATATCGTATTAGGTATTTACTACCTGACGCGTGAGGACATTGGTGCACCAGGCGCAGGTAAGATCTTTGGTAGCGTTGAGGAAGTTCGTGCTGCTTATGATCATGACGCCGTCGGCCTGCAAGCACCTATCTCGGTCCGTTTGCGTGGAAGCCGTGTGACCACTACAGTCGGCAGGGCGCTGTTGGCAGAGATTTTGCCGGACGAGATTCCGTTCGACATGATCAACAAGCCACTTGGTAAGAAAGAGCTTGCACGGCTCGTCAACGAAACTTTCCGCCGTTGTGGTCCTAAGCGGACCGTGCTGGTTGCTGACGCACTGCGTGCTACCGGTTACCGCTACTCGACTAAGGCAGGTCTGTCGATTGCGATCGGCGACATGGTTGTTCCTCAAATCAAGCAGAAATTGCTCGATGAGGCCTACGAAGAAGTCAAAAAGATCAAGGAGCAGTACTCCGAAGGTCTCTTGACCGAGGGCGAGCGCTACAACAAAGTTATCGATATCTGGGCGAAAGTGACCGAAGGTATCGCCGGAGAGATGTTTAAGAATATCTCTACCATGTCGCGCACTGACCACAAGGGTGCCGAGCAGCGCGTACCAAGTAACAACTCGATTTACATGATGGCTGACTCCGGTGCACGGGGCTCGGCGCAGCAGATTCGGCAGCTCGCAGGTATGCGCGGTTTGATGGCTAAGCCATCAGGTGAGATCATCGAGACGCCGATTACTTCGAACTTCCGTGAGGGTCTATCGGTTCTCGAGTACTTTACCTCGACTCACGGTGCTCGTAAGGGTCTAGCCGATACCGCATTGAAAACCGCTTCGTCAGGATATCTGACGCGCCGTCTCGTGGACGTTGCTCAGGATGCAATCATCTCCGAGTATGACTGTAAGACGGAAGAAGGCTTGATGTTGGTGCCGCTACGTGAGGGTAACGACATTAAGGAGTCTCTTGGTAAGCGGTCTTTAGGCCGGGTGACCCTCGAGGAAATCCGTCGTCCAAGCGACGGTCAAGTTCTCGTCCGCAAGAGCGAGTTGATCAACGAAGCATTGGCGGAAGCGATCGACAAAGCGGGCGTGGAGTCCGTGCGGGTCCGTTCGACCTTGACCTGCGAAAGCCGCGTTGGGGCGTGTGCCAAGTGCTACGGTCGTGACCTAGCTACTGGTCATTTAGTGAACGTGGGTGAGGCGGTTGGTGTAATCGCTGCACAGTCCATTGGTGAACCAGGTACGCAGCTAACCATGCGTACCTTCCACTTCGGTGGTGCTGTAAGCCATACAGTTGAGACCAGTGCGCAAGCGAGTCGCTTCTCAGGTACTGTGAAGTTCGTCGATCTGCGTTGCGTCACAAATCGTGAAGGCCATCTGGTGGTGCTCACGCGACAAGGTGAGATCCAGGTCGTCGGTGATGATGGCGCCGTCAAAGAGAAATATCCTATTATTTACGGCTCCACCCTGTCCGTTAAAGACGGGGACCGCGTAGCTGCTGGTGACAAGCTAGCAGTTTGGGATCCGTTTACCGTACCAATCATTGCGGAAGTGGCCGGTAGCGTTCGCTTTACCGATCTTCGTGAGGGTACCTCTCTCGAAGAGCGCGTTGACGAAGTTACTTTCCAAACGCAGCGGGTGGTCACGGAATTCCGCAGTGGAGACCTCAAGCCACGTCTTGAGATCGTCGATGACAGCGGCACGACCGTGAAGGTTTCCACCAAGAAGGATGCTGTCTACAACCTGCCTGCCGGTGCTATTGTGGTGCAAGCAGACCACTCCGTTGTTCACCCGGGTGACATTCTGGCGAAGATCCCACGCGAGACAACGAAGACCAAGGATATTACCGGTGGTCTACCGCGAGTTGCTGAGCTCTTCGAAGCTCGGAAACCTAAGGACCTTGCGATCATGGCCGACCGTGATGGACACATTAGCTTTGGTAACGACACCAAGGGTAAACGCAAGTTGGTCTTGACGGATGATGCTGGTGATTTCAAAGAGTATCTGATTCCCAAGGGCAAACACGTTGTCGTCACCGACGGTGACTACGTCCGGAAGGGCGAGCTTCTAGTTGACGGTCAGGTCAACCCACACGAGATTTTGGAAGTCCTTGGTAGGGTTGCTTTGGCTAAGTTCTTAGTTGATAACATCCAGGAAGTGTACCGTCTGCAAGGCGTAGAGATTAACGATAAGCACATCGAAGTGATCGTCCGTCAGATGGTCCGCCGCGTGAAGATCGCGGATCCGGGTGATACCAAGTTCTTACCTGGCGAGCAGGTTGATCGTCATGAACTCATTGATGTCAACGCCACCATGCGTGAGCAAGGTAAGGCGGAAGCCACAGCCGAGTCACTGTTGCTAGGTATTACGAAGGCGTCGCTGTCCACGGAGAGCTTCATTTCCGCCGCTTCGTTCCAGGAAACTACCAAAGTGTTGACCGAAGCTTCGATCAACAGCAAAGTCGACTTCCTGCGCGGGCTAAAGGAAAACGTCATCATGGGACGTCTCATTCCTGCGGGTACCGGGGCAAAAGTGTACCGGGATCTGAAGGCAGAGGTGGGTACCAGCCGTCGTCTTCCGGCCGGCACTGCACCGCTAGAGCAGTCAGCTGCTCAGTAATGTGCAATTGTGATGCGAAGAGTGTGTGTCTGTAAGGTTTTGGGGTTGCCAGGTGCGGCCCCTTCTGGTAGCTATACTTGCCGCGAACATCCAGTGAATCTCGGAACTAGCGGTAACATGCTGATTTGATTAGAAAAAGGTTGGATTACATGCCTACAATTGGCCAGATCATCAAAAAAGGGCGCAGCAAGCTCAAGATTAAGAGTAAGTCGCCTGCTCTCACCGGTAGCCCTATGCGTCGCGGTGTTTGCGTGCGCGTCTACACCACGACCCCCAAGAAGCCAAACTCCGCTCTACGGAAAGTGGCTCGGGTTCGTCTTACTAATGGCATCGAAGTAACTTCATACATCGGTGGTGAAGGTCACAACTTACAAGAGCACAGCGTTGTTATGGTACGCGGTGGTCGGGTTAAGGACTTGCCAGGTGTGCGTTACCACATCATCAGGGGTACTCTTGACACCAGTGGTGTCGCCAACCGTAAGCAGAGCCGCAGCAAATACGGCGCTAAACGTCCGAAGGCATAACAGGGAGATAGTATAAATGGCACGTCGCCGCGAAATTCCGAAACGCGAGATCCTCCCGGATCCGAAGTATAAAGATGTTTTAGTCGCCAAGTTCGTCAATTGCATGATGAAGCACGGCAAAAAGTCCGCCGCAGAGAAGGCATTCTACGGCGCGATCGACATTCTTGATGGCAAGGGCAATCAGGCTATTGCTCCTTACAAGAATGGAGTCGATGTCTTCCGCGCAGCCGTTGAGAATGCGCGGCCTCTCGTCGAAGTTAAGTCTCGTCGGGTTGGTGGTTCCAACTACCAGGTGCCAGTCGAGGTACGGCCAGAGCGTCGTCAAGCGCTGGCAATTCGTTGGCTGATCGAGTTCTCCCGTGGCCGTCCTGGTCGCAGCATGGGTGAGCGTCTGGCTAGTGAGTTGCTCGATGCCGCCAACAAGCGTGGTGCTACCATCAAGCGTCGTGAAGACGTACACAAGATGGCCGATGCCAACAAAGCGTTCGCGCACTACCGTTGGTGATTCTAGTTTAGTTTGTGTAGGGGCGGCCTTTATAGCCGCCCCTTTGCTTTTGTGTATTTTGCGGAATTGGTAAGATCCTGTCTTAATGGGATGGTGGTGATGGCTCCGAAGAAAACAGATTTGGCTGCATTTCGTAACATTGGCATCATGGCCCACATTGATGCCGGCAAAACGACGACCACCGAGCGGATCTTGTATTATACGGGCAAGATCCACAAGATCGGGGAGGTTCACGAGGGCAGTGCCACGATGGACTGGATGATTCAGGAGCAGGAGCGCGGGATCACCATTACTTCCGCCGCTATCACGTGCTACTGGAAGAATCATCGTATCAACATCATTGATACTCCGGGTCACGTGGATTTCACTGTGGAAGTGGAACGTTCTCTGCGTGTGCTTGACGGTGCCGTCGCGGTATTCGACGGCGTCCACGGTGTTGAACCGCAGTCAGAGACCGTTTGGCGTCAGGCCAATAAGTACCAAGTCGCGCGGATCGCATTTATCAATAAGTTAGATCGTGTTGGCGCCGACTTCCAAGCGAGTGTTGATTCGATTAGAGAGCGTCTCGCGGCAAATCCGCTGATTTTCCAATTGCCGATCGGACGTGAGGAAAACTTTGCCGGATTGGTTGACCTTATCAGTCGTAAGGCCATGGTGTGGGGCGAGGAGGATGACAGTAAGGGGCAGAAGTACGACGTGATCCCCGTTCCCCCGGATATGGTGGACGATGTTGAATTGGCTCGGGAGCAGCTCATTGAGACCATTGCAGGTACGGATGAAGCCCTAACCGAAAAGTATCTTGAGGGAGCCGAGATTAGCGAAGCGGAGCTTTGGGCTGCAGCGCGACGCGCAACCATTGGCTTCAAATTTGTGCCAGTATTTGGGGGATCTGCTTTCAAGAATAAGGGTATTCAGCCACTGCTTGATGCGGTCGTAGCTCTACTGCCGTCGCCGCTTGATTTGCCTGACGTGGAGGGCCTGTCAGCCGATGACAAGGAATTGGCGATCAGTCGTAAACGCACTCCGGACGAGCCAATGTCTGGATTGGTTTTTAAGATCGTCAGTGATCCATTTGTCGGTCAGTTAGCCTATGCTCGCATATACTCAGGCACCATTGAGGTTGGAACTACCGTCTACAACGCTAGAACGCACAAGCGCGAGCGTGTCGCCAAGATTCTGACAATGCACGCCAACCAAAGGGAAGAGGTGCAGCAGGCCAGTGCAGGCGAGATCGTAGCGCTAGCTGGCCTAAAAATGGTTGCTACAGGGGATACCATTTGTGAACAGAAAGCACCGATACGTTACGAATCGGTACAGTTCCCTGCACCCGTGATTGCGGTCGCCATTGAGCCAAAAAGCGCTGCCGACAGTGATAAACTTTCCAAGTCACTTGAGCGCTTGGCGGTTGAGGATCCAACATTCCGCGTGTCTCAGGATGCCGAAACGGCGCAGACCTTGATAAGCGGCATGGGCGAACTTCATCTGGAGATCATAGTTGATCGCCTCAAGCGGGAGTTTCGCGTCGATGCCAATGTGGGTGCGCCGCAGGTATCGTACCGGGAGTCTATCGCTGGTCACGCTAATGCCGAGGAAGTTTTTGAGCGCGAGACTGCTGGACTTCATCAATATGCCGGTGTGCGGATTGAGGTTAGCGCGCTTGAGGGCGAAGCAGCCCAGGGGGGGCTCTTGTTCGAAAATAAAGCTCCGGCTCACGAGGTCCCAGCAGCGTTCGTTAAGGGCGTCCGTATGGGGCTTGAGGAGAGCATGCAGGCGGGCCCTATCGCAGGATTCCCAGTCATTGGGGTCAAAGCGGTGTTGAAAGGCGGCATCTATCAGGAAAACGTCTCCGACGAAATTGCCTTCAAAATTGCCGCGGCATCCGCTCTGCGCGCGGCACTGCGTAAGGCTCAGCCGCGCCTTTTAGAGCCGGTTATGGCTATCGAAGTGTTGGTACCTGATAATTATCTGTCAAACATCATCACTGACCTCAATAGTCGTCATGCACGCGTGAACAACGTTACCGTTCGTGGTCATTTACAGGTCGTCGAGGCGTCAGCGCCGCTAGCGGAGATGTTTGGATATTCGACGCAGCTACGCTCAATTTCTCAAGGACGTGCGACCTATACCATGCGTTTCTCGCACTACGATCCAGTTTCTAAACAGACGCTTGAACGTATCACGGGCGGTTACTCTTCTTGACAGACGCCTCACTCATCGGTAAAAAACTCGTCTCGGCATTATTCGATGTCCGAGATGGATTTTATGCGGGTATAGCTCAGTTGGTTAGAGCGCTACGTTGACATCGTAGAGGTCCGCCGTTCAAGTCGGCGTACCCGTACCATCCTCCTCTCAATTCCTGAATAATCGACTGAAATCACTGCGATAAATTAGACCGCCCTCAATTTTATCAGGCATGCACCGATGTTCTTTTTGGGATCATCGCGCGAAGGGCCTGAACAAACTTGGAATTTTACTCAGTAAGCTGGCTAAACTTGGTGAGCATTGCCGTTCTTGTGGCGATGAGTCCTTATATTCTTTTCCTGGGTATTTCTGGGTTTATCACTCTGGGGCGCCGCAGACCTCAACCAGAAATCGAGTCCAAGCAGGCTGCTGTGACATTTGCTGTTGTCATCCCGGCTCACAATGAGGGGCTTTCCATTGGTCGCACCATCGCGTCTTTGCAGCGGGTCGAGTATCCCGCCGATAGACTACAGATCATTGTCGTTGCCGATAATTGCGACGATGACACGGCGATGATTGCCAGATCTGCTGGGGTTTTTGTCTTAGAGCGACGCGATGAAAAACGTCGCAGTAAGGGCCATGCTCTCGCAGATGTTTTACCGCGTATCCTTGGGGACCAAAAGTTTACCGCGGTGCAGGCGGTTGTGGTTGTCGATGCCGATACGTTAGTCGACCCTCAGGCCTTGCGCGCACTACAAGCCCCGCTCCTAGGCGGAGGGCGCTGGATACAGGGACTTGATGTCGTTGCTAACGAAATGGAGAGCTGGCGGACCAAACTAATGGCCTTCGGCTTCGCTTTGTTCAATGGCACATTCCAGATCGGAACCCAATTCATTACAGGGAGCGCTCATCTCCGCGGCAATGGCATGTGCTTTAGCCGCGAGGCACTGGAAAGAGTCCCGTGGCAGGCGGGTGGCCTGGCTGAAGATCTCGAGTTTAGTTGGCGGTTACGTTTAGCAGGCGAAAGCGTTCAGTTTATTCCAACTGCTATATTCCGCGCCGAAATGCCTATATCCGGGCGGGTATCGGTGAGTCAGCGGAGGCGCTGGGAAAAGGGTCGTCACGGCCTTTGGGCTCAACTAAGAAAACCGATACTGCAGGCAAATGCTCCTAAAACCAGAAAAATTCTCTGGGCCATTGATCTCACAATGCCATCATTCACGACGATCGTAGCGTGGTATCTGGTGAGTGTGATGGCATTTGTTGCTAGCGGTTTTGGTGTTGCGAGTCTTAGTCGTATAGCTAACGCAATCCTGCTAGCCAGCTATGGTTTGTTTTTGGGAGTCTACGTTCTCAGCCCGTTTCTCAGGTTCGGCCTGCCCTGGGCGACACTCACGGCATTGGTTCAGCTCCCCTATTACGCCTTGTGGCGTACCGTCATTGCACTTGGACGTGCTCCGCGTCGGTGGGTACGAACGGAGCGAAGGTAATATAAGGTAAGAATATGTCTGAACCGCCTCCCACCGCTGTAGGTGTACAAACGCCAAACTCAGGGCATGAAGTTGACCTGGGAACGCAGGCGATTAAAACGATGTCGCATTTAGGGTTGGCGGCCCTTTTTTCCATGGCGATGGGTTTAGTGATTCGGCTGATACTTCCCCGCGCTATTGGTCGCGATGCTCTGGGAGTGCTGTACTTTGCAGAGTCATTTAGCGCCATGTTTTTTACTGTGCTGCCCCTTGGCGTTACGGCTTACATAGTGCGCGAGATACCTTTAAATCATGGAAAAATTAGCCGAATTCTACCGACGCTTTTACCTGCTACGGCGCTGTGGGGCGTATGCATTTGGCTGATCATGCTCGTGGCCCTGTGGTTCACCGGAGCCGAACTCGATGCGCTTTATTGCTGTGCTGCTATGGGCGTGTTTAACGGCTGTGCGAGTCTCCAACGCGCTATACTGCGGCGAAGCTATGTGGCAATCGGTGACTCAGCACAAATGGCTAGGCAGGAGATGGCGGTCAGAATTGCACTCATCTTCATGATTTTTGGCTGTCTATGGCTCAGGACTTCGGTGGTCGTACTTGCAACCGCCTACGCAACTTCAGAGCTACTTGGCGTAAGCTTCTTAGTTTGGCGGTCCAAGCGCCTGGGATATCTTAGTGGGAGATTTGACATCGTCCTGCTGCGTCAAATAGTCACACAGTCGCTGCCGTTTTTTGCCGTAGGTGCGATGGTCGAGATTTACGGTAACGTCAATACGACGATGCTGAACTTTATAGCCGGTAATTCCGAAGTCGCCTACTTTGGGGCAGCCGATCGGTTGAAAGGAATGGCACTTTTGCTAGTACCCGTGATGCAGGCCGGTCTGCAACCAGCCTTATCTAAAGCCTGGCACCAGAGTAAAGAGCAGTTTACCCGACTTGTAAAGCATGCTGTGCGTTTACTCGTGGTCCTTTCGATGCCCCTTACCTTGGGCCTTATGATACTCCCCGACATGATTGCGGATACGATTTTTGGCAGTGAGTATCGTGCAAGCTACAGAGCTATCTGTTATCTTGCTCCCGTACTGAGTTTGACCTATCTCAACGTGCTACTTGGTTCGTGTCTGAATATCATTAGTGACGGGCGCAAATTTGTCGTAGTCACTGGCTTTAGTTTGCTACTTAACATTGGTCTCAATTTACAGCTCGCTCCATTTTGTATGAAACTTTGGGGTGAGGGTGGTGCCGCCGCCGGATCTGCCCTAGCTACTGTAGTTGCGGAGCTTTTTGTCGTTGTTGCGATACAGCATATCTTTCCAGTCGCAATTGATTTTTCGCGTGTCGCAAAGATGATCCTCGCCAGTGCCGCACCGTGTCTGTTGGCAGGAATATACTTCGATGTAATTCAACAGATCGCTGTTGGCTGGCGCATCGTCGTGGTTGGGATTACACCTGTCTATGGCATTATTGTGAGTAAGCTTGCCGACATCAAAGCCCACTCCGATTAGAGCCGCATTTCGATCATGTTAACGCTAAGTTTGGGGACTGTGATAAGTCCGGACTTAGCTGTCGCAACGCTATTCTCGCGGATCCCTTGCGGGTACTGTTCTGTATAGGAGAAGTGGCGAATTGTTGGCGATGACTTTTTAGAGGTGGTGACGAGGCGGATTTGGCAATCGTCCGTCAACGACTTGTTCAGCACCGCCAAAGTATAGAGCCGGCGGTCTGGATCAAATGCTGTGAATACTGCAACTTCATCATTTATCAAGCTGGATTTTGCGACGTAAATAGGGGCAAAGGATGCACCAAGTCCGTCGTAGTTGCGAAATATTTTGAATGCGAAGTAGGCGGGGGAATTTTCTTTGGGAATAGTCCAGTAGTTGGCAGCCCAAAGGCCTTCGCGAGCGAAGACTCCTAGAGTCTCGGCCAAGGCAATTGCACCGCTTATATCGTCTTCGGCGCCAAAATTATATTCACCGATCGCAAGTTTCAAGCCAGGGCTAATATGGTCGATGAGCTCCTTTAGTCGGGGTATGAAGTAGATTTTGTCATTAATCCAAGATTCATCCTGGTAGCTTCGATCCCAAAGCGACCGTACCGAGCGTATCCTCTTTTTACGAATCGCCTCATTGGTTGAGGGTTGTTGCCTTATCTCTTCGTTGGCTGGGTAGAAATGGACGTCGACTACATCCAGTAGCTTCATCCCACTACTTTGCTCTTCACGTTTCACAGCTGCTAAAAACCATTCAAGAAAAGGCTTCCCACCGTGCCTGTCACGATCTGTGAATTTACGGAACTGGCTCCATGATCCGCGTTCGTCGAATGCGGATTGTTGTATTGCGAGAAAGCCCCAAAGCGCGGGACCGATGATGACTGCGGCTGGATCAGATTTTCTTACTGCGGTCGCAGTTGCCAAAAACTTTGTCAGCACCTCATCGTAAGTAGCGGGTGTCGGATGAGCGTCACGATGAGTTTCGTGCCACAGCATGGGTTCGTTACCGATAATGTAACGGTGCGGGAGATTCCCAAATCGAGTCTTGAGGAAGCTTACGAGATTTGTCGTCCATGACGATGTTACGGGCGTGAGAGCACGGTTTGGATCGGCGATAATCTTCTCGCCGTTATTCGCCCTGATACCGTTTCCAAAGCCGTTACGACTATCGACCTGCTTGCCATAGACAGTCTCGGGGAAGCTTCCCGAGTGTGCATCCTTGGCTACCCACCCCATCGTAGGTATCACCACAGCTGAGGCTACCCCATGCAACTGATTTTCGCTCATAAAGCGCGCGAGCAGACCAGGTTTCTCTGCCTTAAAATTTGTGAAGTACCAGTCGGATCCGGTGTTCCAAGTATCCAGTTGCCAATTGAACACTTCGGCCATATTGCCGCCGAAGCGCAGGTAGGTGGGCCGTAGTGACCAGATACTGCTAGCAGTATGGGCTTCACCCATGTAGGTTCCGAGTCCGTAAATAAGGGGACTGATGGCATGATCGAATTTTTCAGGCAACCCAAGTTGGATGTCAAAAGTGCGACAGAGACCCGTACCGCTAGCAAGGCTCCACAAAGAGGCAAGCTGCAAGCTACGCTTCCCGAGTACGCGCCACCAAGTACGATACTTGTTCATGGTATCGTCTCGTCAGCACGCAGAATAAATCCGTCACCTCGATTAAATCCAATCTTCGGGTAATACGCGACTGCTGCCGGTGCTGAGAATAGGTAGATTGTAGCCTTGCCACCTAGGCTTTGTGTCTGACGGATGAGTTCTTTGCCGATGCCTTTATGTTGGTAAGCCACGTCAACAGCTAGATCTGAGAGATAGGTGCAAAAAGCAAAATCACTGAGACTTCGGGCAAGGCCGACAAGTTTAGTCCCGTCCCAGGCTGAGACGATTAAATTTGCGTGACGCATCATCTGTTGCATGCACTGTCGATCATCAACAGGTCGTCGCAGTCCCAGGGTCGAGGCCTTGTAGAGAGCTATGACTTCTGACAAGTCTATCGAGCTATTTGATTTGTAGGTGATGTTCATAGATTTATCTGCCAAAGCGATGGTGCAGGTGATCTGCGATCATGGTTACCAGGTGAGATTGAGACCATAGTGGTGTAAAAGTGTGATCAGCCCCTGGAATGATTTCAAGGCGGAATAGGGGCCTCTGGCGCATCAGACCAGCATTCTTGTGCATGTGTTCTTCCATCAAATCGATGCCACCTTCAGCTGCGTCAAAGATCATGAAGATGGTTACACCTCTTCCTTCGAGATCAAGAAAGCTCTGGCCGATAGGCGATACCGACGGTTCATGTCTTAAAGCCCAGGCGAGGCTAGCACGCCACTGATGCGTCGCGCGTTGGAGAACTCGACTACCTAAGGTTGAAGCAATGCCGCCAAAATCAATCTCTCGTCGCAAAAGTCGCCGCCACGTAGAGGGTCTAGTGGCTGCGGCAAGATAAAATCTCGTTGATTTATAAGTCGATCGACGCTCGGGTCTAGCGACAGAGTCTCCCTCTCGCCAATGATAAGTTAGAGGATTGATCATCAGTAGCCCTTGAGCGCGCCGGTCTAAAAGAGCTGTTTGATAAGAAAAGTATGCCCCGGAGCATAAGCCTGCGAGTATGAAACTAGGGGCGCCATGATCTTGTTCACAGAAGTTCATGAGGCTGACTAGTGCTCCGACACCACTTGTGGCATAGATATCGTTTTCGCTGCTACCAGGTGGATTAAGACTGTCTCCTGTGCCGGGACGATCGTAACGAATCACGCGAAATCCTAGAGCACACCAAGTCCTTGCCATAGTAACGCAGAGACGATGATTGCCCACGCGATGGTTGGCACCAGTGTTCGAAATCAAAATGGTAGGCAAATTGTGATCAGGTTCGGTGATAGCGGTGGTTAAGATCGCCGTCACTCCATGGAGCACAAAGACGCGCTCAGAGATCTCCTGACCTTGAGAAACAAATGTCACTTTGCTCGTCATGGCGGTCGGGGTTATAGGAAGGGCTGTCTGAAAATCTGGGTAGGTTCCGCACGCCCACGATGCCACCTTTGTCCAGAGTTCTTCTGGCACCTGGGCATCGTAGGCGTCATCTGTGAGCAGTGATGCGAATCCGGAATCCTCGATAGTTTTAGTGGTAACTCCGTCTGCAGTGAGTGAAGCGGCTAGTTTATTCTCAGAGCTTGGAAGATCCGCTCGCGATACAAGTAGACATTGATTAACGCGACACGATCCGGGATAAGACAAGTCAATCTTTGACAGTTCATGTTTAGTTTCATCCGTTAGGGGGTAACCGACTACCTCCGAAATTACGGTGTGACCGCTGTTATCAGTCGCTACATTCTTCATGCCGGCAAAGGCAACTAGCTCTCGTGTATATTTACGACCGTTGATCACTGGGCTTAGCATGATTAGGCCGTCAACCCGACAGCGTTTAGACGCCAGTGCCGCAATCGTTGCTCCTAAGCGCAGCCCTATGAGCATCACCTGGTCGCAACGTGATGCCCGACGAACCTCGGTAACTGCATGGCAGGTACTCTGGATCCAGGCTTCCAGTCGTCCTGGGTCGCTAGCAAGGCCAGTTGAATCCCCGGTGCCGTGATAGTCAAACCGCAGTGTGTGAAATCCATGAGATGCCATCAGTGCGCCCAGTTTTCTCAACGATCTGTGCACGACCATATACTCGTGGCCAAAGGGAGCGCAGATAACTGCCGCCACAGATCTTTGAGGCTCACTTGCCATGTGATGCCAGCCAAAAAGTGGACTATCACTGGGCCCAAACCAGGTTGGACGACCGAAGGCGCGCTCAAAGTCGGCCGCGTATTGGTTTTTCGACGGATCACGTTCATTGATGATCGTTGATGAGTGCATGGGTCTCTTAGCTATTAGGGCGGATAGTCAATGAATGTGTTGCGTTCAATGACGAGATTTGACCTTCCACCGCAGATTGATCTTGATCCAATTCCAGTTGAATGACTCGGGGTGAGTTCGGGTAGAGATGAAAGTCGTTATCGGACACTTTACAATGAGGTAATTCTAGATGCAGATACTGGATAAAACTTTGCGCCATTAGGTGCATGTGCCAATGACGGTCATCGACTTTTTGTAGGGTGTACGTAAGGTCTAAATGAGACGCTTTTGGTAAATCGTAGCCTGCCGGAAAATGAAAGCATTCCGCTATCAAATGTTGGGAGGTAGATTCCTTCCAGGTGGCCCTTACGACGTTATGGGCCGGGGGGCCGAAACGGTATGCATAGCTCGCATCATTGAAGTGGTCAGTTATCGCAGCACCGCGAAGCTTGAGGCTAGAGCGTCCCTCGCAGGTTAGATTAGAGGTATAACGGCCTACACTGACACTGTCTGCATTGAGAAATTCGATTGCGAGTTCGCCGGTGACTTGCTCTGGTGATTCGTTAATGACGTGAAGATCTAGTCCGTTTAGGCCTTCGTCAATGAAAAATATGGTGATTGGCGCCATGGCTCGCCGCAGGAAGTGATAGGCGGCTTTGGGTCTGCAGTTGGCGTCAATGACTCCCCAGCCAGGACCGGGCCAAAGGTCCTTTAGCCACCAAACAATAGATCCCGAGCAACTAGATCCCACGCGGCGCCATTCCTGAATCGTTCGGAGCATGACCTCGCCCGAAGTGATACGACTCAGGAATAGGTACCGATCTAGATTTGCGTAGCGTAGATGTAGCGGGTCAACACCGAACAGCAGCTTTAAATAATGGTCTCGGACATCATCAAAGTCCCAGCTGGCGCCACTATCACGAGGTACTCTTTCCTTCCACCTAGGATGAGTTGGGGGAGTCTCACCGTGCTTAAGCCACGAATCGATGGTCGTAGCATCCGGGACGTTGGCAAAGCCGAGGCATTCAGCTGCAAACTTAACCGAGGCTAGTCGTGCATCCATGAGAGGACGTAGATAAGCTCCGACTCCGTAGTAATGAGAGATGGATTGGTCGGTCTCAAAAGGCAAATCGCCACCGGACGGACTCGACGGGACATAGATTGCATCGGGTCTAATGGTTTTTACCAGAGCGGGTAGCTCACGGGCAAAGAAGGAGGGGCGCCACATAGCGCGTGGCAGGCCTAGCATCGCTGTTTGCTGCTCGATATCACTGTTGCCGCAGAGGATAGTAATGCAAGGGCTAAGAGTGGTCATATTTAGAAAAGTTGTGACCTCACTCGCAGCGCTACTGCGAAAGGTATCGTCCTGGAATGGATAATCTAAATTTGAAAACATGAAATCTTGCCAGATGAGTATGCCTAAGCGATCGCACTCCTGATAAAAGTCAGGAGTCTCGTACACCATTGATCCAACCAATCGGAGCATATTCATGCCCGCATCTTTGGCGGCTCCGAGCATGATTTGCATGGTTTTTTTATCACTTGCGTAGTTGATCGGATCAATCGGAGTCCAACAAGCACCGCGGCAGTAGATTGGTTCGCCGTTTAATATAACGCGAAAGTTACCCTCGCGTTGATCGACTTCCAAATGGCGAAATCCGGTCGTGCCAATGTCCAGCGCGCGTGGATTGCCGTTATAGTTATAAGTCACACGGAGCTGAAATAATTTGGGCTCACCGTGCGTGTGCGGCCACCAGAAATCCTGTGACTGGATGACAATGGAGCAAGATAATTCATAGCTATGATCTTTGAGATCCGAAACGGTCATAGCATAGGATCTATCATCAATGGCGAGGTACGCTTGATCCAAACGTCCTTGACGAAGTAGCAATAACTGCAGTCTGATTGTCAAAACTATATGGCCCTGACTTGGATTGAAAAATTGCTTTGCCTCGATGATTTCGTGGGCTACGGACATATTTGCTGTAATCGAAATGCCACGCCATGGTCCGGTAGGCGGTGTGGGTGGTGACCATCCTGGGATTCGGCCTAGGAGGGTCCTGCGAATCCACCTCAATTGCTGGTTTTCGACAAGGCGTGTGCGCCATTTGGGACGTGGTAGCTTCCGCTCCAAAGCTTCATCGACAGCACGGAATCGGATATAGAGAGTGCCATCTTTGACCAACGGTGTTGCATCGACGGTCTGCGGCAGAAACATGTTGTCGGAGGCTAAGATGACAGTGTCGTTCCAAAAGACTTCAGCGATGGTAGCGAGGCCGGCGAAGTTAAATTGGACGCGATCGCCCTCAGGGAGTCTTACGCGGCAACGGTACCAATATTCATGCTCATCATACCGTGTCGCACCATAATTGAAAATCCCGCTAGCTCTCTCGGATCCCGCGACAGTGCCGGGCACAATAGCTTTGTGCCACACGGGTGACAATTCTAGTAATTGGTTGGGATTCGTGACGACACTAGGCGTTACCCATGTGTATTCCCACCCATCGTTTAGATGTTGCACAAAGTCAAAATCATTAGGTGTAGTTACCGTCATGCATTGAGCTCGTGACCTAAAGTGCACATGATCGCGTCCCAAGAGGCCGCCATGTCACCAAGCAGACCACTAAAATCAGAAGATTTGCCTGTATTGACAGCGCGTGCTGATTTCAGCATGAGTGATTTAGCTGCTTGTGATAGGGCCTCACATTGCTCTGGCATGTTACCGCAATTGAGCTGACCTTGTGCGCCTAGCCACCGGAGATAGTATCCTCCGAGTTCGAACGCGGAACCTATTTGTCTCAGAGTGGCGAAAGCATAGCTATGAAAAGTTGCCAAACCGGCTGCTTTCAACCATTGCACATCACTCTCGTAACGAGTTGCAAATGCTACTAGCGGATTTGCCAGCGGACGACGGGCGTAATGTTTACATAGAAGCTGGCGAGAGCAGGCGGCTAGTTCCTTTGAGGTCAGTCCAGAGAGCCTGTCAATTCGGGCAAACTCGGCGAGAAATGGCATATGGTTTGAATCATTCGGTTGATCTAGGCGAAATGTCTTGACGAAATCTTCATCGCGGAGTTCGTAGTAGGAAGCATTGTGAAAGTAACCCATGACCTTGCCAACTAAGTCGATAGACTGGATGCCTATCGTGGTCTTTGTGTGTTTGGTACGGTAATCGGTGCCGGCGGTGTCAGGTAAGAAGTAGGCATCGGTTTCAATGAGGACGAGACGGCGACGCTGTATTTGCCCAATACAATGATCCAACAATGAATTCCAGACATTGAGTTCCTGTATGTCGATACCATACAGCTGATGAAGATCTTCGTGAGGTGGTTTATAGAAAGTCCATTGATCGCCCTCGAAGTCGATCGCAAATACCATGGGAAGCATCGCCGTCGGATCTAAATTCAGGGCGTGAATAATCTCGATCCATACATCGATGTAGCAGTTTGTTTCGGGCCAGGATTTCTCGCTCCGATGCAAAGAATGTTGCTGATAGGTAGTCGCGTCGATAGGACCAATGCAGGAAATTTTCATGTCCAGAGAACCTCGCGCACAGATTTCGGCCAGGCGCCAGGACTCATGCCATGAGTCCTAAATAGGGCCATCACTACGCGCTCTAGTCCAAACCCAAGGCATGCAGTCTCAGCGATTTGACCGTCGACAGTCTTGATACCGAAGGTGCTGCCAAATTTGTCCTGATGGTAATTAAACGAACATACGGCAGTGGGCTTTTCCTGAGAAATGACGGGGACTACGACTTCAAATTTAAGCTTTTGTTCCTTCTGATTGGCCGCGAGCATGCGTCCTCCGCGACCAAAAAAAGGATCAGCAGCGACCTCTGCCTTGGCAGGTAACCCCAGTGAAAGCAGTAATTCTAGCCCGCGTTGCAGCCAGAGATCGCGCCAAGGCACAACGACATCACTAGGGCCAAGACGGATAAATTCACGCACACGAAATGCCATCATCCGAGTGGGCTCGTCTGATGGCTCATGTCTAAAAGCCCATCCCACCAAATCCACCAGCGCCCCGTCTTTCGGTAGCGTTCCAGTGTAGGTGGGATAGACGGGATAACAGGCTGCCGGTGTAAGGCAAACGTCCGTCATAGTCTGGAGATCAGACCATGGTTTTCCTTGTGCTATCCTGGAGTTTAACTCTCGATGCCCGGCATCGTCGCCAGTGAAGCTGAATACCGTTCCGCCTAGGTGAGGGAATGATTCTAGAAACAAACTTTTCTCTAAGACCTGCCGATCGATGCACGGTGGAAAATGCATCTTGCGTGCGCGATCTGGAGCAGCGATCCTGCTGACCAGGCGTTCGAACCGGTCGAGTACATCTTCGAACACAGGTCCGCGTCCAAACACTCCCTTGACGCCAACTGGAATAATATGACCAGCTTGCACGAGCGCATCAAATAGACCCTTAGCTGTGAATGCCTGTGACATAGCAAGTATCTCCTGATCAATCACCCTTGAGAATCATAAGCATGTTGGCATTTGAGTTAAGTATGCGATCATTTCCGACCATCAGAGCGGCAGCATGTGCGTCTCTCAGGATGCGTCCCATGGCGAATTTGGAGTCGTTTTTGTAGCCAGCGACACCACAAATTTGAAGTGCCTTATTGGCAATATCGACGATAAGTTGTGAGCCAGAAAGTTTAAGGTTATTCATCCGAACGGCATATCCGATGGTTGAGAGCTCGTCGTATCTTGTCGGATCTGCGTTGATACTCTCGTATTCGGTAAGAAGATAACGATACGAGGTTCGCAGGAGCTGTATACTCGGAGCCAATTCAGCCATGCGGAGTGCCGTAGGCGGTAGGCTGCCCGGATTCGATCTAGCTTGCTGTTTGATGAAGCTTTTGACCCGCGTCATTGAGGCAACGGCGTTACCAACCCAAGTCGCGGCCCACAATAGGTGAGAGACCGGTACCATGGTACGAGCAGAAATAGTCGCGAACGGGGTGCTCATGATTTGAGAAGTGAGCCCTTTGCCCGTCAGTTTAAAGGGCGCGCTCCCGGTTCCGCGCATACCCATGGGGTTCCAGTTGCCAGTTTGTTCCATGGTGAATTGCCCCTTGGCAAGTAACACCAGCGATTGATCGCTACTTGGAGCTGTCGGAGAGGTCCTTGCAGTCACTAGTAGGTCGTCGGCCTGAGCTCCGTAGGATGACGTCGTGGAGTTCTTGTTTAAGGTGAATTCATCGCCATTTACATCGACGGCACAAACACTCGACCGCATATCGCCACCGACTCCGACCTCTGACGTTACAGACCCGATTAGGTGTTGATTTTGTGTGAGTTGAGCGAGATATGCCTTGAGATGTCTGTCATCGTGACAATGATGCACCAAGCAAGCTACTTGAATCTGATGCATGGCAAAAACCATGGCCGTGGCACTGCAGTGTTTTCCTAGCTCCTCGCACATAAATGCGAGCTCATTCAGTGATGCCCCATGGCCACCCAAACTCTGGGGAACATAGCAACTGAGCAGGCGATGCGCTCTTAGTTGCGTGACCGCTTCGTGGGGAAAGCGAGCATCGGCGTCAACTTGATCAGCAAAATTCGCCGCCGTACCCGCACCGACAGTACGCGCAAGTTCCACCAAGGGTGAATGTGAGGGTAAGACCAAAGTTAGGTCTCCAGGTTGGCAGGTTTTTGGCGAGTCAGTTCTTAATCTGATTAATCGCGCTCGTAATAGAGGCAATACTCTCAAAAACACTGCGTTTTAACATATGGTCTGGAAATTCGACATCAAACTCTCCTTCGAGAGCTAGCATGACGTTAACACTGGCATGTGACGTCATTCCCGACTGGTAAAGATCAGTGGTTTCAGCCAGTGAATTGGCATCAACTGCGAGACGTCCATGATCCTTTAGAATCTTTCGAATCTTATCTTGCATGGCAGTAAACTCCTCGCTTGGATAAAAATAAATCTTAAGATCGATGATCAGATTTGAGTCGCTAATACTAACGCGGAGGCATATTGGTGTTCATGAGCAAGCGAGAGCGAAAGCGAGATAATACTTTGTTTCTCTGCCATGGCCTTGGCTTCTCGATGCAAAATTAGATCGGCCGCACCAGTGGGGTCGCGCCGGACCTCTATCGATTGCCAAGGTAGAAGTTGATCCCGCGCCGGTTTAAGTAACTTCATCACAGATTCTTTGGCTGCAATGCGGGCGGCTAGGCTGGTGTAGGAATAACTACCATCCTTGTGCATGCAGTCGAGAATCTCGTTGTCAGTAAAAATAAATTTTAAATACCGTTCACCAAACTGATGGTGAGACGAGGCAACATCCGGCACGAAAACCAGATCGTTGCCGATGGCAGGCATTACACCCAGGCGAGAAATTAGTCTTTTTATGATTGTTAGTAGCATGAGATGTGAGGGTAATCCGCGGGACTAGTGAGAGATACTTCAATACTAGCACGACCTTAAATCATGTGTCATGAGAGTGGGTTCCAGCCACTGATAGCTCTCAGTAACGGCGCCACTGCTGCAGTCGGATCGAGAAAGTGCGCGTTAGCCATGCGGGCCTCCTGACGCATCTTCCTCAGTAGATGCAGATCTTTTGGTAACATTGTGAGTTTTTCGAGAAGATTATCTTTTGTAAAAAAAATGGCAGTGCTTTGGTCGACGAAGGTAAATCCGCGTGATCCAACCTCGGTAGTCAGTATGGGTAAGTCAAAATCGATAAATTCTGCAACTTTAATGCTAGTTCCGGAGCCATAGAAGATAGGATTGATACCCCAATCCGCAACATGAAAATATGGTTCTATGTCACAAACCGGACCTGTGGTTAAGAATTGCCCAAGTCTGTGCTGGCCCGTTGCGACACTGCCTACAACTAGAATCATGATGCGCTCTTTTCGTAGAAAAGACTCGTGCTTAATGCTGAAATTCCTTAGGAAATCCATTCCCTCGATGTTGGGACCATAACGACTTGCCGGGAAGATCAGAACGGTTGCATCATCATTAATTCCAAGATCCTGACGCATAGTACTGGTCTGCTTTTTGGGAGGGGGATTCTGATTTTTGGGTTTGATGCTGTTTGGAATATGTATAAATTCTTTATTAGGAAAAGCTGCGGAAAATACTGTGACTTCGTCTAGTGATGCACAAGCCACCAAGGCGACACCAGCGATAGCGGTATACTCAAGTTTTCGGACGCTTTCGGAGAGTTTGCTATCCCTCCCATCTTTGGTGCGAAAAAGCTGATGCTCGATATTGTGGCTGTTTAAGATTTGCAGTCTACGGTGTGCGCGTAGGGCGGCAAATGTATAGGGGAAATCATGGATGATTATCTCTGATTGGGCAATCCACAGATTGAGCGTCGTATCAGGTTGCTCGATAAGCTCCTTTGCCCATAGGGGTGGGAGACCAAGCTTATAGGCAACCATAGCCTTCGCCCACAAGGTGAAAGGCCTGCAAACAAATTCATACAAGTTGGCGCTGATGGTTGCCTCGGTTTCGCCCGTAAACCTTAGCATGTCGCGTTTGCGCCCAATTAGCGAATAAATGCGCACATGGTGGCCGGCTTTTGCAAGCTCGAGTGCAATCGATGCTGTCCGCTGCTGGCCACCAGAAACAACGGGAAAAATTTGCAAAGCTGATATGATGAGGATATTGGCCACGTGGTGGATCCTGAGGCGGAACGAGTATGGTGTCCATATTGTATCATGCAAAACAAAACTTTATTTTGGGGGCAATTTTATGCAGCGGGTCAACCTAGCCTCGCTCTCCTTTGATCCCCTGAACCTGGATCAGGCTGTACAGAGAATTATTGAACTTGCAGTCATTGGTGCGGGCGATTGTCGTCTTGTCGTGACGCCAAATGTCGATCACGTCTTGAGGTGTCGCAGGTCGAGTAGTCTGGCGGCAATATATCGTGGTGCCGTGCTCTCACTGGCCGACGGTATGCCTATAGTTTGGTTGTCACGCCTACAAGGTAAACCGCTTCCCGAACGCGTCACGGGTGCCGATCTGTTGCCCGCACTTGCAGTCGCTGCAGCTCGCGCCAATCTTTCCATTTTCCTTTTTGGGGGGCCACCTGGGGCTGCGGAGGCAGCAGCCGATCAGTTGCGTTCACGGGCCGCCGCTTTAAAGGTCGGCTACTATGCCCCACCATACGGATTTGAAAGTGATCTAGATGAAAACGGACGCGCAATCGCCGAAATTAATGCGCTGAAGCCGGATATTTTGTTCGTCGGTTTAGGTAGTCCTAAGCAAGAAGTTTGGATCGCAAAATATGCTAAGGACCTTCACGTCGATGTTGCTCTTGGGGTCGGTGCAGCTATTGAGTTCGCTGCTGGAAGACTAAAAAGAGCGCCAAAATGGATGCAGAATTGGGGGCTTGAATGGATATACCGGATTCTGAAAGATCCGCGGCGTCTATTCTGGCGTTATGCATCTAATGTCGCGTTTTTAGTCGTGATCATCGATGAGCTTAGGCAATTCGCAAGACAAAAATTTAGATCAAAATCACCGAATAAGACCTAGGTTCCAGATCATACAGTATAATAAGAAGTGCTGCGCCCTGCCTGCCGTGGTCGATCTAGGACCTTCATTACATGAGCACATGGAATACAATTTCAGTTATCGGCGCTAAGTTGCTTACGCCGCTTGGTCTGCTGTTGCTCGCTGGTGTCGCATTCGTCAGTATCAGACGACGGCGCAAACTGTACGCAGACGGAGCCGAAGCCTACAAATCAAGCGTGGAAAATGATCTCATTGAACCAACCACATTACATCCGGAAATCGATGCGACCCGGTGCACGGGATGTACAGCGTGTGTGAAGGCCTGCCCTGAAGGCGAAATACTTAAGGTCATTAATCACAAAGCAGTCTTGGTGCAGCCCAACATGTGTGTGGGGCACGGTGAGTGCGAAATCGCCTGTCCCTTTGGGGCCATCGATTTAGTTTTTGGCACCAAGCGTCGCGGTATGGATCTGCCGCGCATTACGAGCAACTACGAGACCAATGTTAAGGGCGTCTATATCGCCGGCGAGCTGGGGGGTATGGGTCTAATTAGAAATGCCGTTAGACAAGGACGCACCGCCGCCATGCATGCACTGGCAAAACTGCCGGGAAACGCGCGAGCTGATTTTGATCTCGTGATCGTGGGCGCTGGCACCGCTGGATTAGCGGCATCACTGGCTGCGACTCAGGCTCGGGCCAATTACCTATGTATTGAACAAAATAGTGTAGGTGGAACGATATATAACTTTCCTCGTCAAAAAATCGTGATGACGCAACCCGCAGACCTACCCTTGGTGGGCACTATGGAATTTCCCAACAATAAAGTCTCCAAAGAGGAGCTATTGCAATACTGGACGCACCTCCGGAGACGGTACTCACTAAGGATCAAAGAGGGGTGTAAATTCGAGGGTTTTTCGAAATATGGAGAGATCTTCCAGGTCAAGACATCTCTAGGGTCATTGACGGCAAAAAAGGTCATTCTTGCCACAGGTGTCCGAGGTACACCGAGGAGACTGAACGTTCCGGGCGAGAATTTACCGAAGGTCACCTACAACCTTTTGGAACCAGAGCAGTACCAGAAACAAGATATTGCGGTCATCGGTGGTGGTAATGCCGCATTGGAGGCAGCGGTTCAACTAGCACAGCCAAGGCTACGCAATCGTGTGTCGCTGATTGTCAGATCGCGTCAGTTCAACAGGGCAAATCAGGAAAACATTGACAACGTAAACGCGCTAGCACTCCATGGTCAGATCTGGGTGATTTTCGAGAGTCAAGTAAAGTCCATTCATCAAAGTCACATCATAGTCAATCATGGCGGCAGTCCGATAAAAATGAATAATTCTTTCGTATTTATCTTCGCCGGAAGTGAAGTTCCTAAGGAATTTCTCGCATCTCTTGGCGTGAAGATGGATAAAAAATTCGGTGAGAGGTTGAGAAAGACATGAAGCAGCTTTTGCCGTTTCTTACGTATTTTTTTGCTTTTGGGTGTGTTCCGAGAACTCCGACTATTGGTGATCAACAAGCGGTGAGACCATCATTCGAGCACGGTGCGTTTCTCGCCGATAACACATGTTCTACCTGTCATATTTCCCAGCGACCGGCTCCAATTGATGACGAGGTTCATGGCGGTGGAGGTGAGTGTCAGGAGTGTCATGTACCAAAAGATGATCGGTCGGGTTGGGTGCCGGTCAATAGCTACGACCATGATCCTAAACCATCGTCATGTAATAAATGTCACGCCTATAGACGACCAGCAGAACCTCATCCACAAAAGGTAGATTGCGTTGGTTGTCATAACACCAAAAGTTTCTCAAAACTGGGGACGGCTGAGTAATGCTTCCCACTGATCTCTTGAGCTCGAGCTTCAAAAGTAACAAATGAAACGATGGCTGCGAAATATTCTGATAATTTTGTCGATGCTGGCAGCACCGGTAGCTACTGCTTATGATTACTCTGCGCGCTTCAATCTCGGCTTATACTCGATAAAAGAGGATTTAAAGAATACCGGCATTGCTCCCGTGGCAAACGACCGGTTTCTGGGTATAGGACGCGCTTATGTCGATGTGACTAACCTCACGGGTAGTGGGCTCGAATTTACAGTAGATCTGCGGAACCAGTATGATCCCTTTGGTCGTATCGAACCCGCATTAGGACGAATGGCCGCCAGTAATGATGTGCAGCTTAGACAATTGGTTCTTCGGTCCCCTGCGACGAGAACCGGTGTTTTCTGGTCTATTGGACGCTTTGTTGCTGCCGATGCTGTGGTACTGGGGAATGACGGGGCTGAGGCCGGTTTGCGACTTAATCAGTCAACACGTTTGGCGCTGTTTGGTGGTCTCTATCCAGAGCATCGAGGTGGAAGGTCTCTTAAAATCGGTCTCGAAGAGCGGCAGATAGGTGGCTATGCGGTATACGAGGAAAGCTCCAAGAGTGGTGAAAGTAACACCTATGCGTCGACTAGTTTGGTTGGCCGCAAATCGCTGGAAGGGGTTGGATCCTTTGATAATCCTGCAGTACGGCGTGGTGGCAGCATTCTGGTTGGTAACGAAACTGCCCCCACAGAAGCGGATGCCGCCAGTAACTACATGTTTTGGTATGCAAATGCATTCCGTCAAAGAGCAAGTGGGCAACGTCTAACCTACATATCGCACATCATAGTTCAGCCCTCAGTACAGGTGCGGAATCTCTGGGCCTCACTTTATCAGCCTTGGACATCCCGTCTATCTGGCTCGGCCAATTTGTTTCACCTGGATCTGCGGAGCTATCAGCAGTTTCGAGATCTTCTAGACCGGTTACCTATCAGTGGATACAGTCAATTAGGGGGTGACCTGCGCTACAAGCTTTCTAATCAGTTTGCTATTGTGGGTGATACTTCGTACGGACGTCGTGATGTCGACGGAAAGAATCAGTACGGCCTAGGTGGGCGCATCGTGACCACAGGGCTATTGAATAGTCACTTGACGGCATTTGCTGGGGCTGGTTTCAAGCGCAATTTTCTCAGCCAGGATTCAATACTTCGCAGCGGCGCTACGTATTATTGGCGGGAAAGTTCAGTCTCGGCTTCAATCCAGTATACAGCGCAGAGTATCGACAGACGTAGCTCATTGCACCCCTTAGTCGTTGATACAGATATGAGCATGCTACTGACACGGGATCTGATCGGCAGTGTCGTCTTAGAGGCGGCGCAGGATGAACAGGCGTCGGTATATAGCGCACTTTTGTCGATTGGTTATAGAATAAACACCAGGCAGGCAACCCCTATCCGCGATGAAACACCCAAGCTAGAGCGTATCCTTTGAGACTATTGCTTCTGAAATTTCTACTTCTGATAGCAGCGACAGCTGGTCCTGCGGCGCAGCTTCGAGCAGCTGACACGTCTGGGGAGGGCCTCATAAATTCGCTGCTAGCGCCTGGTCCACTGATGGAGGGGCACAAGGAGTGGGAGCACGGTGGGTGCCTTAAATGTCATGATGCCGGAAAAGGTGTGCCCGATAGTAAGTGTCTCGACTGTCACAAGGAGATCAAAAAATCGATTGACCGTAAAACGGGCTTTCACGCTCTGGCCAAGGGAACCTGTGTCTCCTGTCACTCAGATCATAAGGGGCGCAACTACAATGCGGTAGCGTTTAAGCAGAAGGGGTTTGATCACCGGCGTACTGGGTTCCCCCTAAACGGCGGACATGCCGGTGTCGACTGCGTGAAGTGCCACACAGAAAAACGAACGGAAAAACCGGTTTTCCGCAATGACACGCGATTTTTTGGTACCGATTCATCGTGTGTTAGCTGTCATAAAAAAGATGACATACACAGCTTCCCGCCAAAATGGGCGGTTAAGGACTGTAATACTTGCCATAATGACAAGTCGTGGAAGCAGGCGACCTATTTCGATCATAAAAAGGAAACCGGCTATGCTTTGATTGGCGCCCATAGCAAAGTGAGTTGTGCCGAATGTCATAATCCCAAGGGCAAAGGTGGACCTGCCAAGTATGACTTTCCTGAACTCTCCCGTCTGGGTTGTCGGACTTGCCATGCCGATTTTCACAAAGATAATTTAGCTGGCAAATTCCGCGGCGGTGCATGTGAGAGTTGCCATAACCAGGATCGTTGGCAGATTACCCATTTCAATCACGATATCACGGGATTTGTCCTAAAAGGGGCCCACGCTAAAGAGCCGTGCCAAGCCTGTCACAAACAAAGTGGTGGAGCAACTAAGCTTAAGGACTTCAATTTTACTGGTTTAAGTCAGCAGTGTTCGAGTTGTCACCAAGATTACCATGGGTTCAGGAGTGAAAGTTCACCTAAGCTAGGACAGCTGACTCAATGCCAGACCTGCCATAACGATGTGGCGTGGAAGTCAGCTGTTAAATTCAATCACAATGTAGACACTACTTACCCTCTAACGGGAAAGCATATTGGAGTGGCCTGCTTTGAGTGCCATAAACCATTAGCTGGTGGAGCTGTTCCCAATACACCGAGGGATTACCAGTTTCCGGAAATGGTCACAAAAACCTGCGAGACCTGTCATAAGAGTCCGCACGATCCGGCTGAGAATCCGGTGTTTAAGACCAGTAAGTGTACGGCTTGTCACAATACCAACGATTGGAAGAGTCTGAATCAGAAGCAGGGCGATGGTTTCAATCACAATACGATGACTCGCTTTCCCCTCACTGGCAGTCATGTCCCCGTTCGCTGTAACGACTGTCATTTGCGGGATGGCAAACAAGTTTATAGATTTCCAACGGAGAAGGTTCAGTTCTGCGTCGAGTGCCATAAATATCCGCATAAAGATCAGTTCAAACCAAAATATCAGCAGCAATCCTGCGCGGAATGTCATAACAGCAACAAGTTTAAAGATATTTTTGACTATAACCACGACAAAACTGACTACAAGCTAGTTGATTCTCATCAAAAAATTGCGCGGCAGTGTGTCAAGTGTCACATCCCTACCAATAAAATGTTGCCTGTGAAGCCGCCTCACCCTGCGGGTAAGTATATTTTTGGTCACGAGCGGGAGGGATACTGTATCGAATGCCACAAAAACGTCCACAAAGGGCAATTCGATGAATCTACCGATAATGACACTTGTGGCCGCTGTCACAATGCAAAAAAGTTCGATGATCTAAGCCCGTTTAACCACAGTATTACAAAATTCAAGATAAATGGCGCTCACACCAAGATAAAGAATGACTGTGTTGAGTGTCACTATAAGACAAAGAAAATGCTTCCGACTAAGCCGCCCAAACCAGCTGGCAAGTACATGTTTGATCATGAGGAAACCGGATTCTGCGAAAGTTGTCATGCTAATGTGCACAAAGACCAGTTCAGTTCCAAGTTTGCCAATAAGGCTTGCCGCGAGTGTCACACCACGGAAGATTTTGCCAAGCGTCTGCCGTTTAACCATAGTTTAACGGACTTTCAAATCATCGGCGCGCACGTGGCCATTAAAGAGGATTGCGCTCAGTGTCATACAAAGACGAATAAGTTTCTTCCGACCAAGCCACCAAAGCCAGCATCATTGTATCAAATGGGGCATCAATCTACTGGTTTCTGCGAGGTGTGTCACGCCAACCCGCATCGTGACCAGTTTCATCAAAAGTTCTCCCAAGAACCATGTCGGGCGTGCCACAGCCAGGTGCATTTCTATAGTCAAATTAAGTTTGATCACAATAAGTCGCGGTACCCTCTCAAAGGCAAGCATACGAGCGTGAAGTGTGCCGAATGTCATAAGCCAACTACTAAAAAGTTTCCTGAGCCATCAAAACACAAAAAGGGTCAATTCATATTTACCGATCTGACGACTAAAGATTGCGCGCTGTGTCACGAGGATCCCCATAAGGGCCGGTTTGGTAAACAGTGTTCCCAGTGCCACGTGGCGACGGGGTGGGAAAAAACTGGCGACTTTCACAAAGACTTTGTGTTGTCGGGGACTCACTATCTACTCGAATGCAGCGAGTGTCACAAAGATGGACGAAAACTCACCGGCATCGGTGGCGACTGTAAGGTGTGTCACCAGAAAGACGATGCCCACCTTGGTATGCTGCCTGCCTGCGGCGAGTGTCATTCTCAACATTTCTGGAATGTTAACCGCTATCGACACTCAATGACATCGTTCCCGTTGCGTGGCGCGCATCGTTTAGTTGCCTGTACCGAGTGTCATGCCAATAATGTTTACTTAGGGAAGTCGACAGATTGCGCTAGCTGCCATTTACAGGATGCTCTGCGGGTAGTTTTCCCCGATCACAAGCTCCCTGGATTTGAGCGATGTGAGAGCTGCCATAATGAGTTCTCATTTAGTGGTGGGCGAAGCCGCTAATATGAGCGTTTATGATTAATATCGGTGAGTGATATGCCTGGAAAAACAGTCACCAATCTGGTAACCTTTAGCTAAGAATCACTGGGTCTCTTGCTGGCTAACTAAACGACTAGGTTTCGCGCTGTGGAACAGGCCTCGGCCCCTGAAAATTCCAATACAGAGCGGGCGATCGCCTCCGCCCTACCGCCGTTTCCCGTTGGCGACGAGACCACAGATAATCCCGAGCACATTATTCATCTCCCAGTAGACCATTACGGGACTACCGTCTACGTGCGATCGCTCGCACAAAAGAATCTTGATAAGCCTCCGTTGGTCTTAGTCCATGACCTAGGCGAGCATGGTGATTGCTATCATCAAGCGGCGCAAAGCTTTTTTAGTCAAGGCTACTCAGTTTATACCTATGACTGGCGTGGCCATGGGCGCTCAGGATGGCAGCTAGGTCACGCTCCTAGTTTCGCCGTATTAGTTCAGGATCTGTTGCAAGTCGTCGCCTGGGCGCGCCACCGAGCCGGAGGGCAGGGTCCGGTCATTATTGGGCAGGGCGTGGGTGCGCTCATGGTGATGGAGTTCACTAAGCGGTTCCCAGCCTTTTGCTCTGGAGCGGTGCTTAGTGCGCCCTGTCTAGAGCTGCAATCGGCTGTTGGGGGATTGCAGGCCCTTATTTTGCGGTTACTGGCCGATGTATTGCCGACCGCAAGGGTCTGGCAACCCTTTGTGCCGCGTTTTACAAGTGGGCGTGTCAATCGCCGCCCAATGAGTCGAGAGGACGGCGAGCTCAATACAAGATTTTCAGGAATAACTGCGGCTCTGGCTAGCGAAGTTATTCTGGCAATGAAAAGAGCTGAGACGCGGTTTATCGAATTCGACGGATCCGTGCTAATACTGTGTCCCGAACAAGATCAAATTTGCTCCTATCAGCATTTGAAAAAATCCGCGGCGCTTCACGGCGACCATAATGTTCAGATTTTGGATTTAAAGAATACCACTCATGGTGTGCTGACTGAGGCTGATGATACGCGCGAAGACGTCGTGGCGCTCATCTTGGGGTGGCTCGGACGCGTCGTAGTGCGTCGGCGAGAACCGTCGGTAGAGTTTACTTAAACCGTGCGGCGGCAAAGGAATCCTGGTGGAGACACTTAATGAGGCGATTGATCAGCGTAATCGAATTAAGTGGCAGTTTGCGCTTTTAAATCGCTTGATCAGCCTCGCTGCCGCGATATCGCTGGCTGGCGTAGTTATGGCAAGTTGGTCCTTAGTTAAGCCAGGCGCTGAAGGGGAGCAGGTGGTTCTTGGTCTGGTTGCGGGTTGCCTGGTGCTGATCCTGCGCCGGTCCGCTTTCGTTTGGCAAGAGGCCACGGTACCTGAATTTTGTTTGTACCTTGATATGCGTTACGGTAGCGACTTGAAAATCCCTCTGCGCGTGGCCGCCGCGGACGCCGATCTGGCGGTCCCATGGCAAGAGGTGATACGCCGCGACTTTATGGCGTTTCGCCGGGCGGAATGGCGGCGGCTTTTGATCGCCGCAAGTGGACTTGTTGTTCCTATAACCCTCGCGGTACTACTGGTGCCCCGCGCGGCTCCGAGTCTCAAAGTTGCGTTGCGACAGGTGTCTCAAGCAGTTGACAGTTTGCAGCAGAGTGCGACTTTGACTATCCTCCAGGGTGCCGCAAACGATCCAACTGAGAGGATTTGGCAACTAGCTTCAGGCAAGACCGTCGCTTTGGAGCTGTTGGCAACAAATTTGATTGAGTTAAAGGTACATGCTGGCGGCGTTGAAGCTCCGGTCATCGAGTTGCGTCGCACCGTGGCGTCATCTGCGGATGCAGGGGCTATATTCCAGACATTCCAAATGTCGTCAGTTCGCAGTGCTGGTGGGGGAGACGTTAATAATCTTTTTATCACGTCGTTTGCTGTTTCCGAGGATGTGCAGCTTTTTCTACCTAATCTCAACCGCAACACACCACTGGCAAGTCTCAAGGTGCGGCAGCTTCCCGTTCCGAAGGTTGACCTACAGGTGGCCGGCCAAATCGAGGATCCGTGGCCAGATGATCAACCGCTCCCTTTGCGTATCAAGGTGCACGGAGAAAATCCGCTGCAGACCGTACACCTTCTCATAAAAAACGAACAGAAAGTGGCCAAAGAGCTGGTTGCTAATGTTATGACCGAGGATAAATTCGAGTTATCAACAGACTACCGCATCATTTTGGAAACCTATGTAGATAACGATATAGCGGACATTGAAATTGTCGCCGAAGCAGTAGATCGTGCCCTACCGACACCACTGACAGGGCGCAGTGAACCCTTGAGACTTCATGTAGCAAGTGCCTATGGGCGTTATCGTAAAGCACTTGGGACCTTGCGTGAGTTGAAGGCCCAGGTCGACGGTATGGCGGGTAAGCAGCTTGCGACGATCCCGCCCGAGGCAGTAAATCTTGCAAAAAAAGCCGTCGATGAATCCGAGAGGTCGCCTTTTTTCGACGGTCTAGATCGGATGCAGATGCGCAGATTTGCAACTTTGGCGGAGGAATTAGGAGCGGACCCTGAGGCTGACAAGTTATTTGAACTCAGCCAGTCTCTAAATGATTTTTTATTTGAGCATGAAATTCTCGATGATCGAGAGCGTGACCGCGACTTCTTTGTGGCTGCCCGTGCCCTTTCGCATCAACTTGAGACACCTATGGCACGGCGGCCTTTGGCCCTCGCGACGGTTATTGGACGCATGCAAAATTTTCTCGGGGGGCGTGAGGAACGATGGCGCTTGCGTGTGGCGCGGCTTGGGCCAGATTTTGTGCCACCAACCTGGCCGCGTATCAGCGGTCAGAGGCCTTTTCATAAGTCCATGAATCAAATACAGAGCCTCGACAAGAAGGCTACTGCCGCGGCGCAGAGCGAGCAATTGACGGTTTTGTCCCGCACGGTCACTGAGTACCGCAGCTGGCTCCAGGAACTTGAGGCGTTGGAAGATAAGATGCGTGAGGAGGATGATAAATCGAGGCAGCAGGGTTTGGCTTCGGCGCGCGATACTCTCAAGGAGCTGCAAAAGGTCCAAGGCGAAATTTCCACCGAATTAGACCGAGCTAGCGAGCGCGAGCAGGATCAACTGAGCGATCAATGGCCGGGCACTCGATCCAAGCAGAATGCCAATTTGAAGGGTACACGCGCACTCGAGGGACAACTCAAAAATTTGTCGCCCAATGCCGCTACGCGTATTCAAGCTGCCGCCGAGGCCATGGAGCAAGTGATCGAAGCCGGTGGTGCCGCCGATTACCGCTCTGCTGAGGCCGGCGCTGACCTGGCGGGTCGGTTACTTAGGCAGGCTGATAGCGCTGCCCAGCAGTCACAGCAGAAGCGTCGCAACCGCGGGCGTCGACGCCGCGTTACAGGGGACAACTACTACGGCCAGTCAATTGTCGGCGGGGATCTTGAGATCAAACGTGAATACCAGGTCGATCGACGCTACCGAGAAGACATCCTGGAAGAGGTCCAAACATCCCAATATGACGATGAAAATCGCGCTCTTCTAGAGAATTATCTGCGCCATGTGATACGGTAGCGGCACTCAGGGAGTGCCATGAATCTCAGAATGCCGGCCGAGCGGCTCACGCAACTAATTCAGTCTTTCGCCCAAACGGCGTTAACCTCGCGCCAGGTAGCTAAGCGTCTCAATGCACTGTTTGCGTCGCGCTACCTGGAGCTCAAGGGAGAGTGGGTCAGACGATGCCGGTCAGCAGCCAAAGGCGAACGCCTGGCACTCACTGATGTGCGCTACGAGCAGCTAGTCAGGGAACTCACCGATATAAAGTTCCATGCGGTGCGGGCTCATGTCGAATACGAGACCCATGCCATGCTGTTCAAAGCCAGACAAAGCCTCCGGCCTTTACGTCGCCGCTAGCGCTCTGCAGCCGCGTCCCCGAGCGCCAGTACCGCTGGTCGGCCTCGATAAGTTGTGGTATTTTGGGGTTTTGCGTTGCATGGATTATCAGGAGATGATTGTGGCTCTGCTTCCCAATTTGATCTTTGCTGTACTTCTGTTCGGTGCTCTTGGTTATCTGGCTGTCAATCTGCGACGTATTTGGCAGACCATACACGTCGGTGCGGGCGTTGATGACGTCAGGACGGATCGGGTAGCTGAGCGGATCCTTGGCATGCTCCGTGGTGGTTTTTTACAGCCCAAGATGCTCAAAGATTTCTGGCCCGCGATCATGCATTTCATGATCTTCCTTGGTTTTGTTGTAGTCACGATCGGTACGGGAGAGACGCTGATCCACGGTATCTTCGATGCTTTCTCGTTTCGCCTATTCTTAGGTGACGGTGAGTTCTATAATGCCTACCTCTGGACCCAGGATATCGGCAACGCCGTAGTCGCGTTTGCCATAGTGTGGGCTTACGGGCGTCGCTTGATCCTTAAGCCATGGCGGCTGTCTCAACTTGAAAAACCGTCACGGGTTGACGCTTATTTAGTACTGGGTTTCATACTTGCTCTTGTGGTGACCTCCCTAGTTTACATGGGAGCTAAGACCTTCGTAGAGGGGGACGGTGGACTTCCAGCGGGACCCTTGGCAGTCTCACGGTCTTTCGCCGGTGCTGTAGGCGGGCTTTTCGGCATAAGCAGTGGCGAAGGTTGGGCCGTTTTTTCAAAAAGCGTATGGTGGCTCCATTGCCTCACGCTTTTCTCCTTCATGTTTTTCTTGCCGTCGTCTAAACATCAGCATTTTATTTGGGTTTGGCCGACTATGTTTCTGCGCAGCTTAGGTGCGCGCGGTAGAATCAAATCGATGGAGTTCGACGAGAATGCTGAAAGCTTCGGCATCGGCAAGGTCAAAGACTTCACTTGGAAGCAGTTATTAGACGGCATCACTTGCGTCGAGTGTGGGCGTTGTACGGCTCAGTGCCCGGCTACCAATACCGGCAAGCCACTTGATCCGCGCCTGATCATGAAGCACCTTAAGAAGGCTGTTGCCGAGGTGGCTGCGGGTACCCCTGAGGATCAAAGGACGCCTCTGATCGGTGAGCAGGGAGCCATCGTGACTCCAGATGAACTCTGGTCATGTACCACCTGCGGCGCGTGTATGGAGGCGTGTCCTCTATATATCGAGCACATCCCCTCTATTGTTGGTATGCGGCGCTATCTCACATTAACTGAGGGTGCATTCCCGGCAGAGCTCGCTAACACGTTTAAGAGTCTGGAAACTAGCTCATCCCCTTGGGCAATGGATCCGTCGACCCGCGGCGACTGGGCCAAGGGGCAAAATATCACCACCATGGCTGAAAAGAGCGATGTCGAATATCTATTCTGGGTGGGATGTGCCGGATCTTACGACGAGCGCTACAAAAAAGTGTCTCGCTCGATCGCGAAGATCATGCAGACCGCCGGGGTTAGCTTCTCGATTCTTGGGACCGAGGAGCAGTGCAACGGTGACACTGCACGACGTCTTGGTAACGAATACCTAGCGCGGATGCAAATTGAAGCCAACGTTGAGACCTTCAAACGTTACCAAGTGAAAAAAGTGGTCACGGGATGCCCGCACTGTTTCAACACCTTGAAGAACGAGTATCCAGATTTTGGCGTCAACGTCGATGTCGTCCATCACAGTGAATTGATCTCAGATCTAAGCAAGCAGGGTAAAATCAAAGCTCAGCAGGTGCCGTCGGAGCTGTCACAGGTGACGTATCACGATTCCTGTTACCTTGGGCGTCATAACGAGGTTTATGAAGAGCCACGTGATGCACTGAAAGCCTTGCCAAAGGTTGAACTCAAAGAGATGCCGCGGCATAAAGAGCAAGGCTTCTGCTGTGGGGCCGGTGGTGGCCGCATGTGGTTAGAAGAACACCATGGTACGCGTATCAATATCAATAGGGCCAAAGAAGCAATAGCCACCGGTGCGAGTACAGTGGCAACGGCGTGTCCGTTCTGTATGACGATGCTTACCGATGGAGTCAAAGCCGAAGGCAAAGGTGATGCAGTGGTGGTGAAAGACATAGCGGAGATCGTTGCAGAGACTTTGAACTAAGTAAATCCGGACTGATCAGACGCATGGAGGTGGCTGATGTGGCGGTTGATTGCACTATTGTTGACCCTCAGTGGTTCGCAAGCCTTGGCCAAGGAGGTCAAAAGCTACACGACTCACACCCTAAGTACCGGTCTGCCGGTTATCGGTTTTGAGTCACATAAAGTACCGCTGGTTACGATTGTTCTTGCTGCTAAGGCGGGAGCGATGACCGAGTCTGAACAAACGAACGGTCTTACCCATCTTTGGGAACATATGTTTTTTAAGGGGAACGCTCGACTCCCCGACCAAGAGGCGTTTAATAAGCGGATTCGTCAGCTCGGCATTAGCTACAATGGCGATACATCTGCCGAGAAGGTGCGTTACTTCATCACATTGCCGTCGGTCTTTCTTGAAGACGGTTTGCAATTCATGGCCGACGCTATCGCCACTCCGCTACTCGAACAGAAAGAGATGGAGCGGGAGCGTCGGGTGGTGCTGAACGAATACGAGCGTAATGCCGCGCAGCCGTCATTCGACTACAGCAATCTCATGCGTAACATCATTTACGGCAAACTGGGTTATCGTCGCGATCCTCTGGGACTCCGACCCATAATTGCTAATGCCAGTCGTGATCAGTTACTCGCTATCAAGGATCAAGTGTTTGTGCCTGCAAATTGCTCCCTACTTGTAGGTGGTGACTTTAACCCAGATGACTTAGCCAAGTTGGCTGAAAAACATTTCTCCCAGTGGAAAACCCCGGACGGCTGGAAGCCGCTTGAGCATCCAGAGTTTCAGCCATTTCCGACGACCACTAGCTTTGTCATGACAAGGCCTATCGTGCAGAATGCGCGTGTGCAATTCACCTTCAAGGGTCCTAAGGTCTCGCAGCAAGCTGAAGAGACCTATGCGCTCGATGTATTGGCCAATCTGCTAGAGCATCGTAACGGGCGTTTTTACCATAAGTTTGTCGATTCGGGTCTAACTTATGGAGCCGGTTTAGGTTACTTCACGCAGGCTCAGGCCGGTGAAGTTGATTTTTATGCGATGAGTACGTCGTCGCGCGTACAAGAAGTTCAGAAGTTGCTGATTGATGAAATCAAACTGTGGTCTAAGCCTGGATATTTCACGGTCCCACAACTAAATGACGTTAAACGCAAGATGACTATAGCCCGCAAGCGAGAACAGAACGCGCCCACAGAGTTTATTAAAGAGTTGGCTTTCTGGTGGGCCGTTACGGGTATGAGTTACTATGATGGATATCTTGACGGCATCCAAAAAGTGACCATTGCCGATGTTCAGAGAGTGGTGAAGACCTGGCTTGAGGGTAAGTCCTATGTACAGGGTGTTCTACTGTCGCCAGAAGATGCAAAGGCCGTCGGTCTTCAAGACAACACAGCACCGTTAGCCGCAAAATATCTCGACATGTACAAACAATCCGGAGCCGATGGGGCTTAGGAGGAAGTTCATGAATAGCCGTCTTAATTTCTGTCAGCTAGGGGCCTTTTTTACAGCGACAGTCTGGATGCTCGTGTCTTTGCCTACGGCATCGGCATTGGCTGTAAATCAACTTGTTGCCGATGAGTCCATCAACTTGCAGAAGTCCATGACTAGCAAGCATCATTTGCGCAACGGCTTGCCGGTAATCGTACGCAGTATCCCTGACTCAGATATTGTGCATTTGTCGGTAAACTTTGCGTCTGGACTAAAAGACCTGCCACCGGGCCGTAAAGTATTAAACGAGTGGATGTGGGGTGTCATGCCTCTAGCCGCTAGGGGCTATCCGAAGAAGAAAGTGTACGAGATCAGCGAAAAGTTCAGCCTTGAAATGGCGTGTGGTGGAGGCATTGAAACCTCTACCTGTGCCGTTGGCTCATTGAACGAATACTGGACGCAGACCTTGCAGTTAGCCGCTGCCGTCATTAAGGATCCAGCATTCACCAAAGAAGACGTAGAGCTTACCAGACAGCGCATCGAAGCGCAGTTAAAGGACCTTCCCAGTGATCCCGGTGATTATGTTAACGAGGTGGTAAATTCCGTCTTTTATCCCGTTGGCCACCCCTACCGCTTGAATCATGATGAGGCACTCCAAGAACTCAAGAAACTTGGGCGTCAGGATTTAGTACAGTTTCATCGTTCGCTGCTGAGTCCCGACAACATGGCTATTGTGGTTGTCACCTCAATGCCGGCTGTCAAAGTCGTTGCCGATTTAGATAAAGTATTCGGCGCCATCAAAACGAAACGGGTGAAGCACGTATATCCCAAGATGCCGCAGTTTGTTGAGAATCAGGCGTATTCCCTATCGGATAGGGAATTGCCGACTGCCTATATAAGGATAAAGTTTAACGCACCAGGAATTCGCGAGGGCAGTGCCACAGCCTTGCGTCTACTTTTTGAAATTTTGAGTGAGGAACTAGGCGAAGAAATCCGAACCAAGAGGTCGCTCTCCTACGCGGTCCATGCATTCCTCATCGATTACAGTCTCGGGATTGGCGTGATCAATGCTTCGACATCTAAGCCGGAGGAAACACTCAAGGCCATTCGCGAGGTTGTCGATAGAGTAAAGGCAAAAGACTATTCCGCGGAAGAGCTTCTCGAATACAAACGCGGGTTTGTTACGAGCTATTATCTGACGCAAGAGACTCATGCGGCCATGGCAGCGACCCTTGGGGCGTCGGAGTTCTTTTTTGGCGATGCCAATGAATATTATGATATGCCTCGACAGTTAGAACGGGTAACGCCAGCGGAGATTAAGTCCCTGGCACAGAAATGGCTGACTAATTTTCGGGTCGGTGTGATCGCAGGACGGAATCAGTTTAAAGACGAGTGGGCTCGTGAGCTCATTCAGTCCACAGCTAGTAAAAGCTAGTAAGGAAGGTACTCATGACAGCTGTAGTTCAGATCGCGGGGGTTGAAAAAGTGTACCCCCTCGGTAAGACTGAGGTGCGTGCGCTTTCGGGTATCGACATCGCGATAGATGAAGGTGAGTTTACGACCATTGCTGGGCCCTCCGGCTGTGGTAAATCCACTTTACTCAACCTTATTGGCTGTATGGATGTCCCTACCAAAGGTGAGGTATTTATCGAGGGGCAGCCTATAGCTAAGTTAGCGGACCGCGATCTCACGCGGTTGCGCCTCGAAAAGCTCGGCTTCATTTTCCAGAGTTTTAACCTCATCCCTGTGCTGACAGTATTCCAAAACATTGAGTTTCCTCTCCTGTTGCAGGGGCGTTGGTCACGATCCGAGCGTCAGGAGAAGGTGGCGGCACTGTTAGCCGAAGTTGATCTTGTCAGACAACAGAACCAACGATCGAGTGAGCTCTCTGGTGGTCAAAGGCAGCGCGTTGCTATTGCTCGGGCGCTCGTCACCAACCCGCGCATCGTCTTAGCTGACGAACCTACGGCTAACCTGGATTCTGCTACAGGTGAGCGTATCATTGAGCTCATGAAAAACATAAATAAGACGCACAAGACAACCTTTATTTTCTCGACTCATGACCCGCAAGTGATGCGTCAAGCAGGGCGTATCATTCGGCTCAAAGATGGTCATGTCGTGCCGGAGCAAAGATCGTGACTTCAGATCTGGCACAGTTTCGCCTCATTGGTGCGGTGGCCTTGCGAAATCTTTGGCTTGACCGTCTGCGTACCTTCATCATCGGTGGGCTCATTGCCGCTGGTGCTTTCTTGGCAGTGATTGGACTGTCGCTTTTGCTCGACGTTCAGGCATCTATGCGGGCCAGCATTACCCAGAGTATCGCCGGTGATCTGCAGATATACGCGGCCAAAGCCAAAGATAAACTCGCCCTTTTTGGTGGCGGTGGATTTATGGGAAGGGCTGACATAGGCAGCTTGCCCGACTTTTCACCGTATAAAGATGCTGTACTCAGTCATCCAAACGTTGCCGCCTTTGTCCCCATGGGCCTAGATATGGCGGTATTAAGTCGAGGTAACGAACTCGACGACGCTATTGATGCACTTCGGGTTGCCCTTAAAGGGGGAGATCAGGGAATCATCACCGGTCGTATTGAGCAGATCAGATTCCAGCTGGAACAGGTCAAGCTAGAGCTTGCAGCCAGGCGACTTTTGTCAGCGGATCAAGCGGAGCTCGAGCAACAAGAAAAAGACTTAGCGCGTGCTTTGGCCCCGGATTTTTTGGCGCCCGGGACACCGCTAACCGAAGAGCAGCTGCAGTTCCTGGAGACCAAGATCGCTCCCCTCTCGGGCGAGAAACTGCCGACTTACCTTCAGTATATAGGTACAGACATAGCGATCTATCGGGCCAACTTTCCCAAATTTCGCGTGATCGAAGGCACAGTCCTAGAGCCAGGGCAACGTGGCATCATGCTAAGTCGCAAGGTGCGTGAAGAGCTTCTTAAGAATGGTGTAGCTAAGCTTTTTGATAAGCTTCACAAGCGCATCGTTAAACGCGGCGCCAGGATTGCCGGCGATGAGGAAAATCAGAGATTTGCTGTCGATCTGAGTAAGCAGTACCAACAAATACTGTCTTATTTGGACCGTGCTAATGCTGAGGATCTGAGTGCTAAGCTGAGCGCGCGCGGCATTAGTGATCAAAGCCCTGACCTACTCCAGCGACTGAGTAGGCAAATTAGCGCCTTTCTGACCGTGGACGATGATAACTTCCTAGAGCGCTATCAATGGTTTTACGAGCACATAGCACCCAAGATCAAACTGTATGAAGTATACCCGGGACAGACGATTACCGTCCGGAACTATACGCGTAGTGGCTACATCAAGACGCTACCTTTAAAGGTATATGGCATCTATAATTTTGACGGTCTTGAGGACTCCGATCTAGCCGGTGTTTTAAATATCATGGACTTGGTGAGCTTTCGTGAGCTTTACGGTCAAATGACAGAGGCATCGCGGAAGGAACTTGAGGCGATGCGCGCTCAAGTCGGTCTCAAAGAAGTCCAGGCCGAGGATGCTGAGGCGGCTTTATTTGGTGAAGCCGGAACTGCCTCCGGGGCAGCAGTCGAGACAACAATGGGTCAGGCCCTTAATGGGCTGGATGCTTCACAAGTAGTATTGGTCAAACCTACTTTGGCCGATAGCTTTGACCCAGCAGAGGTGCAGAGCGGTCTTGCCCTAAACGCTGCGATTAGGCTTAAGGATCCGTCACAGCAGGCGCGTACTGAAGCGGAACTGGGAGCCGACCTTGAGAAAAAGGGTTTTAAATTAAACATCGTCGACTGGCAACAGGCCTCGGGTATTGTGGGACAATTCGTCAATATCGTCGGCGGTACCTTGGTCTTTGCCCTGGTCGTTATTTTTTTGGTAGCGTTTGTCATCATCAACAATTCGATTATCGTGGGTACTTTAAACAGAACCCGTGAGATCGGGACGATGCGAGCTATTGGTGCTCAGCGTTCCTTTATCGTCGCTCTCTTCTTGGCTGAGACAGGGATTACGGGGATGTTTGGAGCGTTCGGTGGGGCGGCGTTGGCAGTGGTCGCAGTGGTAGCGGCAAGCCGGAAGGGCATTCCTGCTGCCAATGATGTCGTGACCTTTATCTTCTCTGGTCCTCGCCTCTATCCCGTGGTGCACTGGCAAGTCGTAACCCTGGTCCCACTTTTGATCACACTATTTGCAACTCTGGCCTCTGTATATGCTGCGAGACACGCAGCTAAAGTGCAGCCAGCCGATGCAACTCAGGAGAAAGAGTAATGGTGACGATCTTTAGGATCGCCTTCCGTAACCTGCTGCAGGCTCGTCGGAGAACACTTTTGCTGGGGTTGGCGATTGCGTTAGTGGCAGCTCTTTTTCTCACACTGCGCGTGGTATCGGGTTCGGTCGCTGAGCGGATGATTGAATCGGCGACCACACTCTCTGCCGGTCACGTTAATATAGGTGGCTTTTTCAAAGCGCGTAAGAAGGGTTCTGACCCCCTTATCAGCGACAGGGCTGGGGTAAAAGAAGCCGTGCGTAAGTCGGTTCCTGAGGCAACCACGGTTATCGACCGTCATCGTGGATGGGGTAGGTTGGTCGGGCCGCAATCGTCATTTAATGTAGGCGTCAGCGGGATCGAGTACGCCGATGAGACCCGCTTTTTTCAAGCGCTGCAACTGGCACCTGAATCATCTTATAAAGAGGGTGGCAGGGATCAACCTCTCGGTAATTTTACTGACCTTCAGAAACCCAATACAGTCCTAATATTTGCTGCTCAGGCCAAAAAGCTAGGTGTCACCATTGGCGACAACATCACCATGGTGGTGGAAGGAGCAAAGGCTAATACCGTTGATTTAACGGTGGTGGCCATCGCAGCCGATATCGGATTTATGAGTAATTGGAATATATTTGTCCCGCGGCGCACCGTGCTTGATCTTTATCGCATTCAGGACAACAGCACCGGGGTCGTTATGGTCTACTTACCAGACCCAGATCGCGCCACAGCCGTGATGGAGCGGCTGCGCCAGGATCTTACTAAATCCGGGTTCACCGTGATGGATCATGATCCTCGGCCGTTTTTCTTTAAGTTTGATAAAGTCTCCGGCGAAGATTGGCTCGGTCAGCGCCTTGATCTAACAATCTGGAGTGATGAAATTTCTTTTGTGCTTTGGGTGACGCGGGCCCTCGATCTTGTCTCGTTTTTTGTCGTCGCCATTCTCGCGATGATCATAGTCGGAGGCATCGTCAACGCGATGTGGATGGCGGTGAGGGAGCGGACCAAAGAGATTGGCACGATGCGTGCCATTGGCGCGCCAAAGACCCTGATCGTGGAGATGTTTGTGGCTGAGGCTTGCCTACTCGGCGTGATGGCAGCGACGATAGGTGCGTGCTTAGGTGTCGGTGGTATTTTGTTGGTAAATGTGCTGAAAATACCTGTCACTAGCGAGGGCGTTCGTCTCTTTTTGATGACCAATACGCTTAAATTTTCAGTCCATGCGACTCAGTTTTTATCGACTCTCATTCTGTTTGCTGCTGTGACGGGCTTTGCTTCGTTATATCCTGCGCTGAAAGCTGCCGGACTACGTCCCGTAGAGGCATTGATGAGTGGCAAGTAGTCAGAGGAGAAACATCATGAAGCTACGGTATTGGTTCCTAGGCTTAGCATTCTCCAACCTCTCAACCCCGGTGGCTCTGGCTATTGCTGACCAAGAGGTGCGCGAGCTTGTAAAACTTGTCGACACGCGGCAGCGTAACGTCGGTGACTACGCCTCCGTGGTGTTTATCGATCAGAAGACCAAAGACGGCGCTACCAAGGCATTCGAGGCCCGCGTCTACAGGCGGGATGCTGATGAGAAGCTGATGATCCTCTTTACCAAGCCTAAAGCTGAAGCTGGTAAGGGCTATCTACGACTCGAGAAGAACTTATTTTTGTATGAGCCAGCACTCGGAAAATGGGAGCGTCAGACGGAGCGTGCTTCGATCGCTGGGACCAATAGCCGTCGCGACGACTTTGACCAATCGCGTTTAGCTGACGAATACGATGCTGCGTTCGTGGCTGACGAAAATCTCGGCAAGTTCAAAGTATATCATCTCAAGCTCAATGCTAAGCCTGGCATCGATGTTGCTAGTCCTATAGTCGAGCTCTGGATTGATCAGAACGAAAAAAACGTTATGAAAAGGCAGGAGTTTGCCTTGTCAGGCAAGTTACTGCGTACCAGCTATTACCCCAGCTGGCAAAAGATGTTTAGTAAGTCCAAGGGGGCAGAAGTCTACATGCCCAAAGAGATTCGTGTATTTGACGAAGTAGACAAAGGTAATGCGACTACTGTCGCCTTGCGCGAGGTTAAGTTGGAGCCACTGGACGCCAATATGTTTACCAAGGCCTGGCTCGAGTCGCAGAGTCGTTAACCTACTTTTTATCCAGTCTCACTGAGCGCTGCGCCACTAAACGCTCATTGGCATCGTAGCCGAAAACGGAAAGGTGAATGCCGTTGCGGATGATTATATCTTTGCCGATATTAAAGATTGTACGAGCAGCCTTGGTAGTGCCGGAGTTACTTCCTAGCGACTCTTTAAAACAGGTCATCGTACCTGCTTGATGGGTTTCGCAGAGCTCGATCGTCTTGATCGCCGATCCACCCGCCACGAACAAGTTATACTGATCGGATTTGCTGCCATTATTGACGGCCAGGAATAGATCCTTGGCAAGTGAACTGCGCATTGCCTTAAGGTCAGTTTCGTAGCCAGACTCAGCTGATGTGAGACCCGCATGGTGGGCCAGCAGCACTAGTCCACTTTGGACAAATCTAACGGAAAGATTCAGGTTGTTAAGCGTCTCTGTGGTATCCCGCGTGCTATGGAGTGCCAGGTTGTAGTTTATGGGGTTTTCGAATGGAAATACGGCATTGAAACCGGAGGCAGTCCACGACACATGATCGGACTGTCCAGCCTTCAGGGTGCCCTCGACCACATTACCACCCATATAAGAATTAATTAGAGTCTTGAGTGAACGCCTAAGCACTGCTCTCGTCGCGTTAGTTACGAGGTAAATCGTATCGGATGCTGGATCGCTGGCCCAAGCGTCCATGTCGTACTGCATCATCGCTACAACCTGGCGCTGCGCCTTTTGGTAGCTTTCAGCAATTTCCGAGCTACCGATGAGTCCTACTTCTTCTGCGCCATAGGCGTGAAGCTCAATCGTGCGTTGAAACTGAGCTCCACTGGCGGCGATCCGCCGTACAATTTCGATGAGAGTCGCGATGCCGCTAGCGTCATCGTCGGCACCCGGTGCTGGACTTTGTTCGCCACCGCTATTGATACTATCGAGATGAGCGCCAATGATGACTACCGGTCCAGATGCCTGCGGATCATCCCTGCCAGGGATGGTTACGATGACGGAATTTTGGCTACTTCCGGCATGCGGGATCAGGCGGACGCTGAGACCACTGATGCGACTGGCAGCCGCTGCTTCAAACATACCTTTGATCGCGACCGGAGCGTTTAAACCACTTGCCGTTGTATGGAATCGAGTGCCTAGGCCCTCAAGTGCCTGGATGGATGCCTGTAAGGAACTTTTGACGGTGGTTACATTGACGGCGACGAAATCTGCAACCGCTTGTCGTTTTACAGATTCGATAAACACCGGGGCTATGAAGGAGCTAGGTGGCGCATAATTATCAAGTAGCCTCAGGCGCTGTAGCATGCCGCAGCCGTGGGCTCCAGCATGAGCGGCTTCGGCAAGTTTAGTCTCTTGCTCCTGATTTAAAATCTCAATCAAGGCAAATCCCGCATCAACTGCGGAAGGAGGAGCATAGGCAAGAGTGCTTTCTGATGCTGCCAAAGAGTTTGAAAGGGCGCCACTTTCGGGCAGATTTACGATCACTAATTTACGGTCCTGCGCCCATCTTTTGAATTCATTGGGTTCTTGGTTTTGTTCATTAGCGGTGAGAGACATGCCGTGGCCCGACCAAATGGTGGTGGCAGCTGACGCAGCGCCGTCTGTAATCCGGAGTATATGGCGCAAATCTGAGCGCACAAACCTCTGACCACCTTGTTGCCCACAATGCGAAGCAAAAAAAACGGCAAGAGCGAGGTAAAAGTAGTGGTTTTTCATTCTTGGATCACCTCGAAAGATGAAGCAGACCAATCAGAAGACCCGTCCCAGTCCGATGGCGGTTGAGCCGTTGATGCAACTGGTTCCGGGGTGGCACTCTTTTTGTCGCGGCGGCAGTCGGGCAGTGCCATCACCGCGAGACCAATGAGGATAGAAATTTTGGCACCGTATTTCATGGGGAGCGAGATCCTTAGTTGGTGTCTTTTGTTGCTATGGTAACATGGGGGCTTAAACCTATGTAGCATCTGATCCCACAAAGTTAACTGGTGAGCAAGGAGCGGCGATGCTGTTTGGCCTGACTCTGATTACGAGTGCTGTAATGGCGACATCTGCTTTGGCGGTTGATGATCGCGATCAGGAGATTTTTGGGGCACCTGAGGCGACACCGGCCGAGATGGTTGCGCCGCGTGTGGTTGCGACTTCCGATGGCCAAAAAGGTATGGCACAACGCTTAGCTGATACCTTACAAATCGGTGGGCGTCTCGAAGTCAGGCTGGACAGTGTCAACCGTGAAGCCACAAGAGCAGCCGACAGTGAACTCACGCGTCTCAAACAGGCTGACTTGTATTTTGATACGCGACCAAACACCAACCTACGCTCCTTTTTGCGGTTGCGTTTATCTGAGGGTGGATCCAACGGTGGCACCCCAGGTGTGACGTCTGACGGTGGCCTGCTCAATGATGTGTGTGTCAGCGGCTGTGTGCGATCTGATATCGATGAAATGTGGCTCAAATGGGATATTGCCCAGAAGATTTTTGTGACCTACGGCAAGCAGCACGTGCGATGGGGTAGTGGGCGTCTTTGGAATCCTAGCGACTTTACGTCGATTCGCGTGGTTGATCCCTTAGCGCTTTTTGACCGTCGCCTCGGGGTCGACATGCTACGTGTGCATCTTCCATTTGAGCGTCAAGGCTATAACCTATATGCCGTTCTACTCTATCCTAATGCAAAACGTGTAGATCAATTATCGGGCGCTTTACGCGGCGAATTTGCTTTCGGTGGTATCGGGGAATTAGCCCTAAGCCTACAGACCGCAGCCCATGCTCCCCTGAGGGCAGCAATCGATCTTTCAGTGGGTCTAGGTCCCGTCGACATCCATACCGAAACGGTGGTTACCAAACGGCACAGCCAGACTCTATACAAAGGGAAGATTAGTCCCGCGACCGGAGAACTTCCAACACCTTACCGGGATAACGAAAAATGGTTTGTGCAATCTCTTTGGGGTATGGACCGGACGATCAAATATAGTGCGGACGATGTCATCACAATCGGTGCTGAGTACTTCTATAATCAGTTTGGTTATGATCAAAGAGATTTGGAGCTATATTCCATGGTCAATGGTCAGTCGCCCGGACTTTATGCGGGTAGGCGCTATCTGGCTATCTACATGAATTTGCCCAATCCTGGATCCCTCACCGATATCAGTTTCTTTCTCAATAGCCTGAGCAACCTTAGTGACGAAACGCATTTAGTGCGTCTAACCAGTAGTATCAGGATCCATAAGGAAGCCGACCTTCAAGCCTATGTCAGCCGGTGCTTTGGTGACTATGGGGAGTTTTGTTTTCGGATTACCGACTCACTAAGGGCTTTAGGATCCAGCGATCAGGCTCCGCCTGCTGTGAAGCAGGTGGTGCAGAGTCTGCCCAATAAGCGCAATCTGACCACCGCTGGCGTCGGCTTGGTGGTAAAATTCTAGGCAAGTTAATCGGCCCGGAGACCACCGACGAATTTACTTGGTGATACCTCTTCGTTCCAGGTGTCTACTGGATACCTTGATAGTTGGAATACGTAATTTCCAGGATCTTTTGCGAGCTGATCGAAGAATTGGTAGCCACTCTCATTGGCGTGCATGTCTCCGTACGAAACGACACCGGTCGAGCGCGCCCCAAAAAATCCAAAACCGCCACCAACAGTGCAGACCCAGCAAAAGCGTCCGTAAATCTCATCGTAGCGTTTATGATCGCTCGTGGGTAGAGCGTCATCACCTTCCATATATTGACCAAAAGCCCATCGCTCTTGAGGGCCGGCCAGCATGCCCTGTTGTTCAGCCTGATAGTACCACCAGCCCTGCTCCATGAAGTGGCCGATTTTATCGATACCGATCAGTATGCCATTTAGCCGGACCACGGGGGCGATGCTATGATCAGCCGTGAACGCAGTCTTATGCGCGGGAAACTTACCATCGAGCAAGTCGACCGGATTTTTGTTGTATCTGGAATCAGCATACTTGAGTGCCAGGATTTCATTTTTCAGAGAATCGAGACGCTTCATGAGGTGAAACTCGGTCTTCGTGAACTTGGAAATTTCAAGACTCAGGTTGCCGATACTGACACCAATTCCCGAGCCGGGCTGGGGCGTTGAGCTGCGATGAGCAAACTCTTCAAGGAATTCGGTCGTTAGTTCTGGAGTCCACGGTGCCTTGTCTGGATTGACCGATGCGCGCGATTCATTAAGGACTGTATTGATGTAGCCCTCCACCTTGGACGTTACATCAACTAGCTCACGCGAGCGTTCGGTCTCGCGGTCGTCAGTCTCTTGCTTGAGGGCACTATGGGCTGCCGTGCGCACGGTTCCGCAGGCCGCTAAGTTAATGGTCAGAGCTAGGTAAGTTAGGCGCATAATCCACTCCAGGGGACGATCACTCAGAGACACCATCATCTGATCTCGGAGCAAAACAAGGGCCAACCAGGATTAAGTGACTGTATTTGCTAATATTCCAATAATTTTGGTGGCCTACAGATTTACCGCGGAAGACCTGGTGTCAAATGACTGGGCAGCCGCCTGTCGTCCGCCCAGACACCTAAGCGCACTGATGAGCGCATCCAATATTGGCTAATAGGGCTCAGTGTGTTACCACAATGTCTCACGCCATTTAGGCCCGCGTGGTGAAATTGGTAGACACACAGGACTTAAAATCCTGTGCTTCCGTAAGGGGCGTGCCGGTTCGATTCCGGCCGCGGGCACCATAAATTAAAATCAATATATATAGATAGTTAAGAGGCAATTCGTGGCTGGATCCGAGCGGCATTTAAAGCCGCGAGGGACTTGGTACGATGAATAGGACATGAGTAGTTCACCTGCCAACAATCCGTCTAAATCTAGCTCGGGCTCGGGTCAGGGGCGTGGCTCCGGCGAAATAGGGCCGTGCTACCACTGTGATGCTAAGTCTAGCTCGAATACCTACTGCGAGATCTGGCGCAGTTGGACCTGTAGTTCTTGTCTTGGGAAATTTCACAAGGTTCATCATAAATCCTGCGCTCATGAAGTCGATAAAAAAGGACTATTCACCAAACGCATTCAACTTTACTTCACCATCCAGGTCACGCGGTACGACGGTAAGATTGTGCCGCTTCAATGTCGCTTAGGCGAAAAAATGGAGATGGAAGAACATTGGATGGGTACCTATATTTTCGGCAGTGGCAGTATGATTTTAGTCAGTGAAACTAGAGCCGAGATCAACGACAAGATCTTGGCTGGACTGCGGTCAGTCAGGTAGGGGACGCCCATGAAGGCCTACATCATTTCGCGCGATAAGATGTCATCCGAGGTGCTTGAGCGAGTCCTGAACGAGGATGATTTCGTCGGTATTAAGACGCTACCTCCAACCACCGAATCCGTACAGTCCTTGCGCGATGCCGATGTTGCTACCGTTCTATTTTGGGATTTGGATGCCAAGGAGTCACCGAATCTAGTCAAGTCCTGTCCGGTACACGTGTCCGTGGTGTTTTTTGGGTCCCATGAGAGCATCAAAGCGGTTGGTGACGGTGTCCGCTATGCGCTGCGCAAGCCGTTTTCCAAACTTCAGGTGCGCCAGGTGCTACAGAGCTCCTTATTAGCAGGAGTCAAGCTTCACGCCAAATCTCAAAAGAATCCCGATGAACAGAGCGCCGACAGTATCAAAAAACGATGGCAAACAGGGCTCGCATCGATCAATGTGCGGCGCAATGAGCTTATCCAAATGCTCAAGGCGACGCCTGAGCAGTTGCGTGTACTCGTGCAAAAGCGCGGTAGCGATCTGGCGGGAGAAAACCGCAAACTGCCGGCTGCTGCCTTCCCGATGAGTCATGCCCTAGTGGTTGATCCGAGCGAGCAAAATCTGCGGCAAATGCTCCATAGCTTTGCCGCTAAATGTGTCCTGCAGGCTGACACTTCAGCGGATGGGATGGCGGGGTGGCAGCAACTTCAAGATGGTCATTACGATGTATTAGTGCTGCGATGGGAGTCGCCTGAATTAAACGGGCTGTCGTTTTACAACAAACTCCGCACCAACGAACGGTTTCGCTACCTACCCGTGGTAGTCTTGTCGTCCAAAGTTCAAACTCAGGATTTTCGCCTACTCGACGAGGATCTGGCCGTATCGCTATTACCGCTCCCGATCTCTGATAAAGCTCTGAGTGGTGCTCTTAGCCAGGTGGTCAGTAATGCTGTGCTTAGTCGCGAGTTTATCAACGATCTGACCAAAGTCATTGTCGATATCCAAAGTGTTTCTGATGCAGCCGGCAAAGAGATATTACTGCCCAAGGGTCAGGCTTATGACCAGGTCGTAGCCAACGCACTGAAGCTGGTGGGCGATCGGCTACTCGATGAGCACAATTTTGAGGGTGCTGAGTGGGCTTACTCGGCGGCGTGGCGTCTCGGTGATAGACGGCTTTCGCTGGTGACTGGCTACGGTAAGGCCTGCCTTTATCAAGGTAGAAGTGATGATGCTTTGAAGCTGATATCAGTAGCAGATGCAATTGCTCCAAAGTCAGTGGAGCGTCTGTGTCTACTCGGTGAGATTGAGCTTGGACGCCGCCACTACGGTGATGCGAAGCTGCAGTTTGGTAAGGCCCTTGTGATTGATCCTGACTCGAGACGTGCCGAAGCTGGTATCAAAGTGGCGGAGGCTCTGGAGAGTTTCGAGAAAAGTGGCGAAGCTAAAGCACCGACAGATAATTTTGCCGCCTATCTAAACATGATCGGAATCACGCTGTCGCGCGCCGGCAAAACAACGGATGCTGCAAGTTATTACGAAGCAGCCATGAATTTTGTCCACAAACCTGACCAACAGGCTAAGTTGTGGTTCAATTTAGGGATCTGTTACCTGAGGGCGCGTCGCCCTGGTGACGCCAAGGTAGCCCTTGAGCATGCCATCAAGCTATCTGACGGTAAGATGACCAAAGCGCAGAAATTCTTGGCTATTGCGAGTGAGGCGACGGCCAAAGGGTCCGTCGCTAGCGATGCGGCATTTGATTTCGAAGTGATTTGATACGCGCACCAGTGTCCGCATGTGAGGTTAATTGAACCTCTCGCCAGTTGGTGTTAAGGTTAGGATGCTGAGCTGGTTCAGCGGCTTGAGAGGTCCATCATGCGTGAGCAAACAGTTGGTGATCTTGCCCTGCCGTTAAAGAACTTTCAGGAAGTGCTGCACTCAGACTCTCTGCGTCATGCGGCCCATGCCTTACGTGCCAATCATGGTTTGCCTTTGGTTGTCATGCGTCATGGTGCAGCGGTCGGTGTCGTCACCGAGCGTGAGCTGATTCTGCGGGGCTTGCAGGCAGAGGGGGCGGGCCTCAGTGTTAGTCTCCATGTATCCGATGTGATGGCTCCAGTGCACGTGACGATTACCGAGGACACGACATTGGCCGAGGTTTTAGAAGCATTCGCTGGTGGTGTCCCAGCCTTGCCCATGATGCGTCAAGGTCAAGTAGTCGGTGTGATTAGAGCCCAAGATCTAGTGCGGTTGCTGGCGCCTAATGAGGCGCAGCCAGGGATCTTAGATCGTGCTACCACCGAGACAAAGGTTGCTCTGAGCTCCCCCATTTGGCAGGAGCTTTTGTATATGCTGGCCGAGGCTGGTATCTGAGGTCGCTGTCCGCCCGAGGACATTGCCACCCATCAACGCCCTCGTACTTTACAGCTTTTACTCTGTTCCCATCCCCAGCCGTCGCCATCGGGATCGCTGTTGTTAGTGGTGCAGTAGGGAAATTTAGCCTGGGAATATGTATCCACCCACACATCGCCGCCCAAAACAGCGGGATCGACAGTTCCAGAGGTCTTGGTGGGCGCACACCCTGACAGATTGCTGGCATTGGGGCCATCACAGTGTGGTATTGACGCTTCGGGCTTATTTGTTGGCGCCTGCTGCGTATGCTGTTGCGGTTCTTGTTGTGGCGGCTGCTGTTGTGGCTGCTGCTGGGGTTGTGATTGCACTTGGGAGAGACTTTGCTGACGGGTCGCTAGCGACCCATAAAACAGCGAATCCCATGACCGCGTTGCGCCACTCTTTATGCCGAATTTCGCGCGAATATCATCGCGTTGATAAACGGATTTCATATCCTGAATATAGGAATTCAAATTAGCCGTGTTATACCCAAGGTGCTTTCTGACACCGGTATGTAAACTGGCGTCACTTCCGTGTTGACGGCAATCTTGACCGTTACTAGCCTTGCAGCCAATGTTGCGTAGTCCTGTTAGCGCATTACAGGTATAACCATCGGGATTAAAGTCATGCGGGTTACAGGTGAGACCAACTGCTTTAGCGTCCATGCGGCGACTTTGCGTCAAACCGCAACACGGATCACTTGCATTACCCCATGGCTCGCAGGACTTGTTGGGGTTCCAAGACGACTCACGTACGGCTGATCCCGCGACGATCAGATAGCATTCCTCCTTGGATATCCCTAAATCCGCAGCACCAAGCGGATGATCGCAGGCGTTCTTGATGGCGGTATACGTCGCGCTCGGCATATTGCCAAGGTCCCACGAGGCGCCGTCGGCTTTTATGGTCGACCCTGGATTCAGCGTTTTAGTCGTTTTACAACCAAAGATAACAACACTTCCGGCTACAATGAGAGCTGATGGCCACGTCTTCATAGGTCTCTACCCTGATCTATAGGTCAAATTTTACAGTGGTGTTGAGATCTAAGAATACACCTGAATCCATGCGTTGACCATCGCCGCCACAAGGCTGACCGCTAATAAAAATAGTTGAGTCCAAACCGAACGCCGTATTTATGTTGATCAAGATCGTAGGTCAAACCGCCAAAGGTAAATGGCAGTTTGAAGTATCTAAGCAGCGATGATGCTACGCGCATACTGCCATCTTTGTTGATGGTGGCGTCCAGGATCTCTGAGGCATTCATTCCTAAGCTAAGGCCGATGATGCGTTGTTTAAGTGGCCGCTCGCGGTCGTAGCCACGCGTCATGTAATTTAGGCTTAGGATGTATCGGTCTAGGGTCTCGCTGTTGGTGATGTTAAAGAGGCGTCGCACACCTTTGAGGCGCGCGTCTAAGTGATACACGGAGCCATTATAGTCATTATCAATCGAGGGCCAGTCGACCTTGCCATCCAGTTTTTCCCGCGACGGCAGGTAGGTCCAACTAAAGCCAAAGGCCTCATCTACGGCCGGATATTTGAGGAGGGAGGCGCTGACCAGGGCTCCCACAACATTGGCGATGAGGTCCTCCGGCGCATACTTAAAGGTGGTGTAGCCATCAGCCACCTCCATGAGCGATCTGATCGCGGTCGTCGCCACGAATGCCCTCAAAAGCGCCGTTTTAGGATCAAAGCCGTGATCCTCGTAAATCTGGTCAATCACACGCAGGAGCACATAGTCCGTGTAGGCATGACCAATTTTGTCAGCGCCTCCAGCGTAGGTGTCTGGTCCAAACCAGCCCTCGCGCAGCACCGTAAATTTACCGGTGTAGTTTTCCTGATACTTCCAGGAAATCGCGCCACCAACACCGAGTCCAAGTCCCAGCCCAAACACGTAAAGATCCGCTATGTGGTCTGGTTGATGCAAGAGCTCAGCGTCAGCGCGCGCAGGGCAAATGATCAAGAGGATCGCGAGCAGGGCGGTTACAATAACTGGAGGCGTATTTGGTCTCTTAAACATTATAATGAAAAATCACCTAAAATACCGAAAAAGTGCTCATTTTTGCCCGCTAAAATGCCGAAAACCTGTTCAATCACCGCTAGAGGTTATCATGAAATCGTCGCGATGGGAGCGATGCCTTTATCTGGCTGCAGTGCTTGGCTGCAGTAGGCGGAATTCAGGATTTAGCGGCGTCGCTGGCGGAGGGAGTTCTGGGGCCATTAATTTCGAAGTGAGTTGTTCCAGTAAGCCACTGATCTGTATCCATCGTGAGGGAGACTGGAATCCCAACGATACGCGTACTGGGGGGAGCAGCAGCAGTGATAGCAATCGCTGTCCGAAGGGAGCCGTCACTGTCCAGAATCTAGTTACAACTAGTAAGTTGGGAGGGCCCGTTACTCCCCGATCCTTTCCACGTTGGATAGGACAAATAACCCTAGCGAGTGCAAATTACTCTGAGTTGATTTCTTGTTACAACGACGGGTTTGGGTTTGGAAAAGCGGATTTCTTTAGCTTGGGCCCGGGAGAGGTCCGCAGTAGCAAGGCAGGCGGACCCGGGCGGCAATAACGCGAGAAAACATTTACACAAAAGTCCTAGCATGCACGCCAATGTGTCAGATACCTCTGAGCTAAGTGCGCGCCAGCAAAAGACCATTTAACCGTTCAAATCTTTTCTTAAAGTTGCGGCGTCATTTTGCCGAAAAAGTCGTATTACATTGATAGGAGAGCAACCACAGGAGCATATAGCGAGTGTCCCGCCCTATGAAACGATTCGATAGAACAACCTATATCGCGGCGGTGAGCCTAAGCTTGCTATCGATAACCATCTCGGGATGTTCAGGTCAGAGCAGCTCTTTTGGGGGATCTTCAGGCAGGCGAAATGCCGCCGCTCAGAACCCAGCGGTCCCAGCGTCACCGGCCAATCCGCCGTCGCCAAATACTGACGCCATGTTTGATACGCTCACCAAAGTAGGGATAAGCTTTGAAGATGGTGGGACCGTTGGGCAAGGTACCGACAAAGACTTTAACGATGCTGTGCTGTGTTTTAGCGGCAAATTTGCCGTAAATATGACAAAACGGAGCGTAGTCTCAAATATCGACTAAATGGTAGTAGCCAAGTTTTCGCGGCGCGCTGCCTGCAAGAACTATATGCGCATCAATGCTGTAGATCCCCATGGCCAGACCACCTTTGCCAAGGACGTAACGACCGCGGATGGAACTGAGGCGCAAGTGTCGATCGAGTTCAAAAAGGGCGATACGCTAAAAGTTTTTCTGCTTGCTGGAGCAGGCTGTAATAATGCCGGCAAGACCATCGGATTAGAAAACCCTGACTGGGCTGCAGTAGCTCCCGACGCGTGTCGCACTTCTGATGGCGCACAGTAATCTAGCGACACTTGGATCAACGATCGAAAAGATCGCGATAACGACGGAGACTGCGGTCAAGCGTGTCAGATAGCTCAAACATTGTAATGAAAAATCGAATAAAATGCGGAAAGAAGCCTCAACTTTAACGACTAACATGCCGATGAGCTTGGTAATCAGTAGTAGAGGTCACCATGACATCGTCGCGATGGGCTTTGTGTCTTTATCTGGCTGCAGTGCTTGGCTGCAGTAACCAAAATTCAGGCTTTAGTGCCGTCGCTGGTGGGGCGGGGACAGGGACAGTTAATTTTGCGGTCACTTGTCCTAGTAAGCCTCTGATCTGTATCACTCGCATCGGAGACTGGGATCCCAATGCGGCAAACAACCATGAGAGCATGAGCGGGGACCAATCTACGAATACGAATCGTCGTTGCCGAAAGGAAGCTGTCACGGTCGAGAATCTAACTGCGTCTAATAAGTCGACCCCAAGTAGTTCTTTTCGCCACTGGGAAGGTCAAATAAGCTTACCCGCTGCTAACTACATGGAGTTGGTGAATTGTCACGATGGCGGGTCGGGATCAATAGGGCCTTTTAGTTTAGGACCTGGTGAGGCCCGCCGTGGGCAGACTGGTCCAGTATCAGGCTGGGCAACAGGCAAGTAGATCGTATCCGATCTTAGCTAGAAGGATCGCAAGCCCAATCAGAAACATCGGACGGATGATGGCGTTGCCGCGCAGAATTACGAGCTTAGAGCCAATCCAGTTGCCAGCAATGCCGCACAATGCCGCTGGAACCCCGAGCGCTAAACTAACCTCGCCATGAAGAGTAAACATGGCGAGGGCCGCCATATTGGTCGCAAGGTTTACGACCTTGGTGTTGCCGTTAGCCCGCGCGAAATCATACTTGAGCGCCCAAGCGAATAAGAGAATCAGAAAACTGCCGGTACCGGGGCCAAAAAACCCATCATAAAAACCAACCAAAAGTCCGCCGCACAAGATCCAAAACCAGCGGACATGGCCCGTAACCTGTTGTGTGGCCTGCTCTAGTCCGATACGCGATTTTTGCAGTGTGATAAAGGCAACGAAAGGTATGGCGACGAGTAAGACGTAGCGCAGGAATGCGGGGTCAACCGTGAGCACCGTACGCGTACCAATCATGGCACCTAAGACGGCACAAGCTGCGCTCGGCAGGGCCACTCGCAAATCCACCATGCCATGTTTTAGGTACCGTGCGGTTGCTAGAGCCGTGCCAAAACAGGCTGAGAACTTATTTGTGCCGAGTGCCAGATGCGGCGGTACACCGGCAGCCAAATAGGCCGGCACCGATAAAAGTCCGCCGCCACCGGCAATAGCGTCGACCACACCCGCTAAGAAAACGGCGGGCAAGATGACAGCGTAGGTGCTGGGTAAGATAACCATCTCGTGATCCCGTCTCTTTAACTGCGATATCTTCGTTAAATACAGTCAACGCATTGTAAAGACTGCCGCAAAAAAACTGTCAAGTTTTTGCCTAAAAGTTCCGATAAGAATACTAAGACACAAGCAAGTTTTAGAGGGCAACGCAATGAATATCGGTAAAAAATTGGCTCTTAGGAGCGTATTATTTACGTTTATTGCATGGATTTTGACAAGTTGTGGTGGTGCCACGGACAGCGACCTGGCGACCCTGGGGCTGACCGGTGCGGCTGCTGATATCGCTGGGATGATAGCCGCTGCTGAGCAGTCAGACACATTCAAGGCAAAATTTATAAAGGCTACTGGACAGAAAATAGCAGCCTTTTCGGTAACCATGTCCGGTAATCTGAATGATGGGCAGTTCGTGTTTGAGGGCGTGACTTACGGCAAACTTAAGTCAGCGCTCAAGGATCGTGCGCCGGACTTTTCCACGCTGAAGTCACTCGACAAAACCTTTGGATCGACGCGCACCATGTTTGCCGCCCATGGACTGAGCGGCAAGATTCGGCCAGATGAGCTGAAAGCTTTCGTCAAGGTTGCCACGGCTGGGATGCAGTCTCTCAAGAAAGACTTTAAGGGATCCCTGATCAAGAACCGTGACATAACCACCCGGACCATAGCTGGTGCCATGCGCGTCAGTCTGGCTCTTGACCTGATAGGCCCAAAAGTGGCGAAAAAAGTGGCTCTTGCTCTGGCTGATGACGAAGAGGATCTGGAGAATACATCCTCGTCGAGCGCGTCGAGCGACACCTACGGTGTCTGTGGTGCCTACAGCGAAGATGTAGAAAACAAGAATTGGTTATGTTTCGCAGACGAGATTGGTGGCGCAATCGGCTACTACGCTGACGCTAGCAAATCTATGTGGCAAGACTGCTGTGCGCCAGAGCGAAAATTTAAGGTGTGCGACGACAAGCATGCTCCGAGTGAGGGTGGTAGCTGGGGCTGGATCCCTGACCCTACTGACCCAACCGGCCAAAAGGGCGAATCATGTCATCGTTCGTTCCGGACCCCAGGTAGCACGATCAAGAAATTTTGCGAAACCACAGTCGTAGATGTCGACTCGTGGCAGTGTAGTGGTGACGGAGAGGAAGAAAAAAAGACGAAAAAACTCGATACTGCCAATGCCAATGCTGATGATTGATATTATTTGAACAAATGATCGCCGCAATCCGCCTTATTTATGGGGCGGTCAAGGCGATCCACTAAGGTTTCGCGTTAGCGAATACCGCCGCTAAATCCGTTTGTATAAGTAAATTGCATCGAATATTATCCC